>CAJOOE010000205.1 GCA_905236145.1 uncultured Selenomonadaceae bacterium | reverse complement strand
GACCGAACGCTGACGGTTCAGTTGCCTGTAAGTTGCATTCAGGCTTTCGATGGCATTGGTCGTATAAATTACCGTCCGCAAAGTCGACAAAATTTGACAACTCCATACATTCACGGTTAAAATACAGCCGGACGAAAAATTTTTTTGAAAGGCGGGAAAGTTATGAATGAATTTTTGAATAAAGATGCTGCGAGAAATTTTTTGCTTGAGCTTCTCAAAGGCGACGAGGAAATAATTGAAACGGTTCGCGGCATTTTTCGGGAGAAAAAAATCGAAATTCCGAAAGAGGACGAAAGTCAACAATCCGCAGAAATTTTTCAAGGTGCGGAAAGTCGTCCGAATGAAGAACATTATACCGACTTGGTAAATTTGGAAGGCTGGCGGCATTACGAGGACAATTTTGAGCCGGTGGATCCGAATACCGCCGTCGAATTGAAAAGCAACGAAGATTCCGACGCGAGAATAAAAGAGCTTGAAGGCGAATTGGAGAAAGTCCGGATCGAACTTTCAAATTTGCGGGAAGTTCACGAGAAATCAAAACTGGAACTCAGCAATACAAAATCGGACTTGGCAAAAATTTCACATGAAAAAATGTCCGTCAAAATCGCACTTGACGAGGCAAAGACGGAATGTGCACGTTGGAAAAACGAATATGAACGCTGCCGCCGGGAATGTGAAGAATTGAAATCCGCAAAAAGAGCGTAAGAAATCGCTCCGAAAAATTTACCATGACGAATAAAAAATGCCCGTCGAAAAAATTCGGCGGGCATTTTGGAAATTTTCATTTGTATTTCGGGGAAAAGATTTTCAATCCCCGCATTTTAAATCAAAGTCCTTTGGATTTTTTCACGTCCTGAAGTTTCGGTCCCATGATTCTCTTGTAAGATTCAACGCCCGGCTGATTGAACGCATCGACATTGGACAATTCGCCTTCATAAGCAACGGACATTGCCAAGAGATAGAGAAGTTCGCCGAGATGATATTCGTCAAGTTCAGGCAAAGTAAAACACGCACTCCAGCGACCGTTGGAAATGAGAGCATCCGCATTTGACTGACGGGCGACTTCCAGAGCCTCACTCATCGTCACGCCGGAAACGTCCGCAAGTTTTTGCATTTCCGGGAAAATATTCGGAATGACATAATCTTTCGCCCATTTGTCAACTTTGATGAACTGAACGATTTTATTCAATTTGCCTTCCTGATGTTGCTGAGTTTGAGAGTGCATATCCGTCGTTCCGACCGCGACGAGCGGGGTGCGTCCGTAGCAAACTTCCTTGCCGTCTTTGTCAAATTGTTTTCCGAGAGATTCGGCGAGAAGTTGAATGTACCATTCGGAGAGGGATTTGAGATAGTCGCCGTAAGGCATCATGACTTCAATATCGCGACCGTATTTTTCGGAGGCAATAAATTTCAAAGCCGCATTGAGCATGGCGGGATTTTGCATGATATCGTCGTTTTGACAAGCCTTGTCCATATCTTGAGCACCCTGCAGGAATTTTTCGATGTCCATTCCTATAACCGCCGCAGTAGACAAGCCGACTTCACAGAAAACGGTGAAACGTCCGCCGACTCCGTCCGGAACCGCAAAAGTTTCCCAGCCTTTATCGACAGCCAACTGTTTGAGCAAAGTTTTCTTTTCCATATTCGGATCCGTTACGGCGACGATTTCAACTTCCATATCGTTGTCCTTCAGAAGTTCGTCGTACATAACCATAAAATTGCTCATTGTGTCGAGAGTGCCGCCGGATTTTGAAATAACGATCAACATAATCTTTGCTTTGCGGTTTTCGTGAGTTTTGATATTTTGAGCAATCGCCTTCAAATGATTGATGATGTCGCCGGTACGACGCGGATCAATGTTCTGCCCGCTGAAATAAACTTTCGGCAAACCTTTGCGTTGCTCCGGACTCCAAGTATTCCAAAATTCGCCGCAGAAAATATCGAAAAGAACTTTGTTGCCCAAGAAAGAGCCGCCGATACCGAGAGAAACTACAGCGTCAACGTTGTTGCGGATTCTTTCGGTAAAGTCATGCAACCTTTTGATGCTTGCAGGCGAATTGAGATTTAATTTGCCGTTTTCCTCCGTGATGTAGGGAAGTTTTGAGAAATAAACTTTTTCGGGTGCTCCGTCTTTTGAAAGGTGAGCCTTGATAAAGCCGCTTTCCCTCATGACTTTCATAGCCTCGTGAGCCTTTTTCAAGTCCTCTTTGTACGCGTCCAAGTCGGCTTGAGTAACCTTGCCTTCACCGAAAAGGTTTTCGTAATCGAAACTGAAACCGGATTTCAAAGTCAATGCCATTGTAAAATCTCCCTTCTGCAAAAAAAATTTAAAAACATCAAGCGGAAAAAATTTTTTCCCCGCATACTTACAAATTTATCCTCGAATCACGGCAAGCAATTCGTCGATTTTCTCCCGGAGCAAATTTTTGTCGCCGCGTGTTTCGACATTCAAGCGGACGTAAGGTTCCGTTTGAGAGCCGCGAACATTGAAACGCCAATTTTCATAATCGACACCGAAACCGTCAATTTTTAAAACTTTGCCGGTGCCGGAATATTTTTCCTCAATCTTTTTGAAAATTTCTTTGACGACTTCCGGACTTGCAACCTTCGTATTTATTTCGCCGGAAATCGGATATCTTTCCTGCATATCGGCGACAAGTTCGGAAAGTTTTTTGTCGGTCAGACAGAGCATTTCGAGGGCAAGGAGCCATGAAATCATTCCGCTGTCGCAGAAATAAAAATCTCTGAAGTAATGATGAGCGGAAAGTTCGCCGCCGTAAATCGCATTTTCCCGCCGCATCAATTCCTTTATGAAAGTATGACCGGATTTACAGACCAGAGCCTTGCCGCCGGCATTTTCGGCAATTTCCTTCGTGTTCCAAAAGACGCGGGCATCGCAGACGACTTTTGCATTTTCTTCCTTCTGCATAAAAGCCTCCGCCAGCAAACCGACCATGTAATAACCTTCGATAAAATTTCCCCGCTCGTCAAAGAGAAAACAGCGGTCAAAATCGCCGTCGAAAGCAATTCCGCAATCGGCTTTATGTTCGATAACGGCTTTAATCGTTTCCGAGCGTTTCTCCTGCATTAAGGGATTGGGTACGCCGTTCGGGAAAAAGCCGTCGGGATCGTTGTGAATTTTAACAATTTCAAACGGCAAGAATTTTTCCAACTCGTTGATTATGGGACCTGCGGAGCCGTTGCCGGAATTTATGACGAGTTTCAACGGCTTTAAATTTTCAACGTCGATGTACGACAAAATTTTTTTCACATAGTCCGGCAAAATTTCAATTCGCGTAATTTTGCCCGTCGCTTTTTTCGGCGACCAATCAAGACTTTCGTCAATCACTTTGTCGCGAATGTCGAAAAGTCCGCTGTCCGGACCTATGGGTTTCACTCCGCGACCGACACATTTCAAGCCGTTGTGATTCTGCGGATTGTGGCTTGCCGTCACCATTATCCCGCCGTCAAGTTCCATTGAGCCGACGGTGAAATAAATCATCTCCGTGCCGCACTGCCCTATGTCGAGAACGTCGCAACCCGATTCCGTCAAACCTCTTTCCAAAGCGTCGCGGATCGTGGGACTTGAAAGGCGAATGTCACAGCCGACGGCAATTTTTTTCGCGTTGAAAATTTTCGGAAAAATTCTGCCGACGCGGTAGGCAAGTTCTTGATTTATGCTGTCCGGATAAACTCCGCGAATGTCATAAGGGCCGAAACCCGAAGTATCAATTTTCATTTTCGCTTTTCTCCCCAAAAAAATTTTTAGAAAAACTATTCGCCGATACAAAACATTTTCCTTTTAAGTTTTCGGAAAATTTCACAAGATGTAAAAATCCGGAACAAATGTCACACTTCGGATGCGGGAAAAAATTTGTGTCCGGATAATTTTTTTGTTGATTGACAAGGCGGAACATAAACTTTATAATCGTTGTATGATTTTTCAAACAATTTCAAAGGAGAGTGTAAATAATGGCGAAACCGGTAAAAATTATGGAAACCGTTCTTCGCGACGGTCATCAGTCTTTGTGTGCGACTCGTATGCGTTACAGTCAGATGGAGCCGATGCTCGAAAGTCTTGACAACGTCGGATATAAGGCGTTGGAGGCGTGGGGCGGTGCGACCTTCGATACCTGCCTGCGTTTCTTGGACGAAGATCCGTGGGAAAGACTCGACAAACTCAAAGCAAAATTGAAGAAAACCCCGATTCAAATGCTCCTTCGCGGGCAAAATCTTCTCGGCTACAATCACTATTCAAACGATGTCGTTGAAAAATTTGTAAAATGTGCCTCGAAACACGGTATCGGCGTATTCAGAATTTTTGACGCACTTAACGACGTTCGTAACCTCAAAGTTGCGATAAAAGCCGCTCTCGAATGTCCCGAAAAACCGGAGGTTCAAGGTTGCCTTGTTTACACCATCAGCCCGGTTCACAGCAACGAAACTTTTGTCGAACTTGCAAAAGAACTGAAAGAAATGGGTTGCCATTCCATTTGTATCAAAGATATGTCCGGCTTGCTTGCACCTTATGTCGCTTATGATTTGGTCACAAAACTCAAAGCCGCTCTCGGCGATACTCCGGTCGAACTTCACACTCACTGCACTTCCGGATTCGGTCACGCGACTTATATCAAGGCGATGGAGGCCGGCGTTGACATTATCGACTGCGCACTTTCCCCGTTCTCCTCAGACACAAGCCAGCCCTGCACGGAAACAATTATTGCGATGAATGAAAACAGCAAGCACGAAAAAATTGATATTCCGATTGAAATTGTAAATGCCCGCGACGAAAGCAAGAAACTTGACAGACAGGCTCTCACTCCGATCGCAAAACATTTCTTGGGAGTAAAACAGGAACTTATCAAAGAGTTCGGCTTGAAAGGATATTTCGATGTCAATGTAAATGTTCTCGACTTCCAAATTCCGGGCGGTATGCTCTCCAACCTCGCCAACCAACTCAAAGAGGCGGGTATGGAAGATAAATATCAAGACCTTCTCGACGAAATGCCGCGTGTCCGTGCAGATGCCGGCTATCCGCCGCTCGTTACCCCGTCAAGTCAGATTGTCGGCACTATGGCAACATTTAACGTAATGTCCGGCGAACGCTATAAGATGGTGCCGAACGAATTTAAAGACCTTGTACGCGGAAAATTCGGACGCACTCCGGTCGCCGTTGACAAGAAATTTATCACCAAAACTTTGAATATTCCGGCGGATCAAATTATCGAAGACTGCTCCGTTGAGGACGCGAAGGCGGAAACTTTCGAGCAATTCAAAAAAGAAATCGTCGATAAAGGTTTCCTCAATCCGACAGATGAAGATGTTTTGAGTTACGCACTCTTCCCGCAAGTCGCCGAAGAATTCTTCAGAAAACATTACAAGAAGATTGAGGCTTACAAGCGGTAAGAAATTTTTAAAATCGAAAATAAATCGACCGGGAATGATAAAGAAAATTTGTCGTTTCCCGGTTTTTGTTTTTTACAAAAGAAAATCGGCGAAAACGGAATTGCCCAACTTCATGCCACGCCGGGTAAACCGAATTTTGTCGCCGGAAATTTCAAGCAAGCCGAATTTCAAATTTTTTTCGATAACTTCCCCGTAAATTTTAAAAATATCTTCGTCGAATTTTTCCGCGAAAATTTTTTTGCTTATGCCTTCGGTCATTCTCAAACCCAAAAAACAAAATTCTTCAATCGCATTTTTTTTCGTGACGACTTCCTCAATTTCCGAAACACTCTCGCCGGCAAAAATTTTTTCCGCATACCCGGCAACGCTTGAAATATTTGAAGTCCGGAAATTTCCGTTGTAAGAATGAGCAGCCGCTCCGAATCCGAAATATTTTTCTCCGGTCCAGTAACCGCTGTTGTGCCGGCTTTCAAATCCCGGCTTTGAAAAATTGCTTATCTCATAGTGCCGGTAACCGAAACTCGGCAAAGTGTCGCAAATTAAATCGTACATTTCCGCACAACTTTTTTCATCCGGCAGATTTTTTAATTTACCGGCTCTTTCAAGTTCAAAAAATTTCGTGCCTTCGTCAATCTCCAAGTCGTAAAGAGAAATATGTTCCGGGTTCAGTTCCGCGACAAATTTCAAATCTCTTTCAACGTCGGAAAGTTTTTGTCCGGGCAATCCCTGAATCAGATCAAAATTTACATTGTCGAAAAATTTTTTCGCAAGCCGAACGGTTTCAATCCCGGTTTTTGAATCGTGAATACGCCCGGCAATTTTCAAAAATTTGTCGTCGAAACTCTGAATACCGACGCTTATTCTGTTAAATCCCGTTTCGCGTAAACTTTTCAAATAAATTTCGTCAACAGTTCCCGGATTTACTTCAATCGTAATTTCGGCATTTTTTTCGACTTTGAAATTTTTTGCAATCGTCGAAAAGATTTTTGAAATTTGATTTAAAGTCAGCGTTGAAGGAGTGCCGCCGCCGAAATAAATTGTCCGGCAAATTTCTCCGTCCGCTCCGGTTTCTATTTCCTTTGTCAGAGCGTTGACGTAAATTTTTTTCTCTTCTTCGCCGGAAACTTTTGAATAAAATGCACAGTAATTACACTTTCGCCGGCAGAAAGGTATGTGAACATAAATTGACACGGGCATAAAAAATTTTCCTTTCGCAATTTCGCAAAAAAATATCCGGATTTTTTCGTCCGGACACTTTTTTTATTCAACGATTTTTATTTTACAAATTTCTGTCAACCGCGATTGCAATATCTATCGGGTGACCGCCCAAATCCATTTCGACGGTCAAATATTGCGATTCGCTGATTTTTACGGAAAAACCTTCGCCGATTGTCAGACTCGGAGTTGAAATATCGACTTCCAATTCCATTTGCGTCAAATTTGTTGCGGCGTTCGCGGAGAGCATATTTGACATTTCGGAAATTGCACTTTGAGCCATCGCGTCAAATTCGGCGACCGGCATACCCATCATCATTGTCGAGGCTATAAACTTCGCCGTATCCTCACTCATATTGTAAACAACGTTGCCACGCATTTGCTTGGTGAAACCGACCATGACGACAACGCCGCGACTGACCGCATTCTTGTCTTGCAGATATACCTTCGTTCTTTTCGGGGTGGGAAAACCTATCTGCGGCATGACTGCCATGAATGCGTCGATAAAAGGATTAACAAGTTTTGCATCCACGTTATCAATCTCCTTCCGCAAATCCTACATTCATACAAATATCGCCGAAGTCCGTCGTCGCCGTAATTTTGAAAGTCGTCAACTTGGGACTTGCCACCCTTATCCCCGCACCGCATATTGTACCCGGCGGAGTGATTCTCATTTCCTTGTCTTTGAAAACGTCGTTTATGTTTGAAACGCCGCGACCTATTATGATGTTCGCCGTTTCCTCAACCGCGTCGTTTGCCTCGTCGTCGGTAACTTCGTCTGTCCCCATCATCTTTGACGCAAAACCTTTCATGGTTTCCTTCGTCATATACATGATTGCACGACCCGTCGGAGTTCCGGTAAGTCCGATTATAACCGCTATTCCGTTTACTTCAAGATATTTCTTGTCGTAAAGTTCAAGCGTCGGCTCCAACTTCAGATCGATTATCCGCAAAATTCCCTGTCGGAGGGCCCGGACAAATGCCTTTGCGTAAGATTCGCGAAGGACGGCGACGCGACTGACTTTTTGCTGACACATCATCATAAGAGTGTCGATTATATCGTTGGTGCTTACCGGCTTTTGCAAAAATGCTCCTATGCCGGCGGCGGTTCCCTGCGAAACCAAATTTGCATCCTTCATCGCACTTATCATGACGATTTTTGCGTCGGGGTCTATCGCCTTTATCCTCCGGCTGCACTCTATACCGTCGGCATCGGGCAAATTCATGTCCATAGTCACAAGCTCGGGATTATGTTCTTTGTAAAGTTCCAGAGCCTCTGCGGCATCTTTTGCCATCGCAACGACTTCAAAATTAGTCTTGGACAAGTGATTTGACAGTATCGCACGACTGACTTTGGAGTCATCGACAATCATTACTTTAACTTTCTCCACCGGTACTCACCCGCTTTTTCAACTTCATTGATCCCACTCCTCATGTTTTGCACACTTTAGAGCGTTAAATTCTATGCGATAAAATAAAATCCCTGCCGCCGTCGAAAAATTTTCAAAATTTTGTATAAGCGGCATTACTCTGCCACATATAGACGGAATTTTCAAAACCGGTTCGACTGTAATTTTTAAAATCCGCCAATGCCCGGCGAAATTCTCCGCCGCTTGCGACCGGCTCAATTTTTTTGCCGAAAAAATTTTTCATGTCGTCAAGTTTCACATCGTCCAAAAAAATATCTTCGCCGGAACGCAGGGAGGAGGCGGGAATCAAAACGCCGTCAAATTCGCCGGAAAAATTTTTCAGAGCGTCGATAATGTCGCCGCCCGTCAAAAGTCCGGAAACATTTACCGTACTTCCGAAAAATTTGTTGACGACCGGAATAATTTCAACCGTCAAATTTTTGTTGCGTTTCATTTCTTCGGCTGCAAGATTTTTCAAGACGGGAGAAATTGAAGTACCGGAAATTACGGCAAGCCGGATTTTTTCGCCGGAATATTCGACCTGTTCCGATTTAAAATCTTCGATAAAATTTCGCGTCAGCCCTATGCCGTTGTCGAGTTGCGGGAAGTCGTCGTAAAATTCCGCCGGCGGCATATCCAGACCGGCAAGAAAATAAAATTCGTCGCCGAGATAAATAAAAGTTTCTCCGGACTCTTTGCGAACTTTTTCCCTATACTTTTCCACTTGATTTATAACTTTCAACGCTCCGGCTTTGTCGAATTGAGCGAGGGGAAATTTGTCCCGCCGGTGTTTTGTGACTCCCACCGGCACTATCGCCAAACTCAAAACATGAGGACGGCGTTTCAAAAGTTCTTCAATCGTAAAATCCAATTCTTCGCCGTCGTTCAGTCCGGGACAGAGGACAATTTGAGTATGATAATCCGCACCGGCATTTTCGAGTTTGTCGAGAGCGGAGGAAATTTTTCCGGCGAGGGGAGTGCGGAGCATTTTTTCGCGAACGGCGGGATTTATCGCGTGAACGGACACGAAGAGCGGCGACAGGTGAAAATTTTTTATCCGCTTAAAATCCGCGTCCGTCAAATTTGTCAGCGTGATAAAATTTCCGTACAAAAAAGACATTCTGTAATCGTCGTCTTTGACCGAGAGAGTTTTTCGCATTTTCGGAGCGATCATATCGACAAAACAAAAGACGCAACGATTTTTGCAGCGGCGTATCCCGTCAAAGACGGCAGATTCAAATTCCGCTCCGAGTTCTTCGTCGGCATCTTTTTCAAATTCTATAATTTCTCTCTGCCCGTCCTTGTGTTCCACGAGCATTTCAATTTCTTCGTCGGCAAGCATAAAACTCAAGTCTATTATGTCAACCGGAGTTTGTCCGTCCACTTCCAAAATTTTGTCGCCGACTTCGAGTTCCAGTTCTTCGGCAAGACTTCCGGGATTTATTGCCGCAATTTTCGCGTTCATCATCTTACTCATCCCAAAGGTCCGGTAAAGAGTTCGATAACCGGTTTAAGAATTGTAAAAGCGGAACTCCACGCCGGTAAAAGTGAAATTCCGAAAAACAAGACCAAGTTAAAAAAAAGTGCGGCAAGAGATCTTTTCATCACGGAATAAAGTGCTATCAAGCCGCCCAATCCCCAAATTGCAACCTGCCACATTTCCGCCGCCAATGCCCCTTCGACCGCCGCATAAATCAAAACGCTCTGCAGGAAAAAAAGTACGACCGACAGCGACAAAATAAATTTAAATTTCGTGCTTACCTGAAAAAGTCCGTCGCCGTTTTCGTCCTTCACATCGTGCAAACTCTGCACTTCGTTCGGATCGGCGGAAATTTTTTCGCTCTTGTCTTTATCGTTGTCCATTATTTTTATCGGTCGCCGAAAAAAATTTTTCCCGGCAACCTTTCCCCCTTCCTTTTTAATCGGCTCACATTATATAACATTGTTTCAAATATTCGCAAGCGGAAAGAAATTTTTGCGTTCCCGGATAAATTCCCGGACTTCCTCATGGGCGGTGACTTCCCGCACAAAATCTTCCAGGTATTCGTCGAAGATATTTTCCCGCCGGCAAAGGTTCATCATTTCCGCAAAATTTTTCTCTCTGTCGATATTGTATTCTATCCTGTGAATCAGTCTTGAAAGTTCAGCCCGAATTTCCTCCGTGTAAAATTCTTTCAACGCCGCGACTTCAGCCGTACATTTCCGGGCTTTGACCAGCCAAATTTTTGTCGTCAAGTCTTTGCTGAAATTTTCAAAGCCGAATTTTTCCCACGCATCCGCTTTCAAATTTTCCGCACTCTCGCCCGGAAGAAAACGAATTTCTTTATAAATCGCGTCGTCCAAAATTTTCACCACGTCGCCCTTCGCCCAAAATCTCTTTTCGCCGTCGGAAAAAATCCCGCGTTTCAAATTCTCCAAAACTCCCAAAAATCTGACGTTGAAAAATTGCGTAATCATATAGCCGGAGTCTTTGAGCAGGTGATTTATTTCGAGCAGGACGGAATAAAAATCCGGTGCGAGAGTCAGACAATCGCGGGCGAAAATAATGTCGAAACATTTTGCTTGAGTCGG
>CAJOOE010000204.1 GCA_905236145.1 uncultured Selenomonadaceae bacterium | reverse complement strand
CAAATCCGGCATAGAGGCTATCATTAAAATTTCGCGTATCCACACCTTGCTCAAACGCTTGTGAAAACGCCCTCTTATTTCGTCCTTGCAATTTTTGAATTTTTCAAGTGAAGTCAAAAAAATTTTTTATTCATAAATGCAGGCGATTATCAGGGACGGCAGAAGGTTTGCGACGCGGATTTTGTTTCCGAACATCAAATTTATTCCGATACAAAAAATCAAAACATTTCCCACGCAGGAAAGATTGTTTAGAGCGGCAGTCGTCATAAACGGTTCGATAAATCCGGCAAATAAAGTTATCGCCCCCTGAAAAATTCCCACAGACACGCAGGAAAAAATACTTCCCTTTCCCAAGCTTGAAGTCATTACCAAAATTATAATCATATCGAGTGCGGATTTCACAAATAAAACCGTCGGATCTTGCAAAAGTCTGTCGTTAATCGCTCCGATAATCGCCATTGCTCCTATGCAGACGGTAAGCGACGCGGTGACGAAAGCGTCGGTAAATTTTGAATCTCCGGCGTTTCCGGAATGTTTTTTCAAAAAATCTCCGAGTCGAATGAATTTTTCGTCAATGTCGATAATCTCCCCCAAAAGTCCGCCGGGAATAAGACTGACAATTAAAAGCATTGAGCCGCCGAATACGATTGTATTTTCTTGAACGGCAAGCATTTTTTCAAAAGTCCCGCCGGCTCCCAAAAAAATCACGGCGACGGCACAGGACATTTGCAAAGTCTGCTTTATCCTCTCCGTCAAAAAATTCCCGCCGAAAAGTACGATTAAACCGCCGAAAAAAATTGAGACGACGTTTACCGCAGTTCCGATTCCGGGAAAATAAAAATCCGGTTGCAAAAAAAATTCCCTCCAAACACTTTCACGCAAAAAAATTTTCCGCCGAACAGTCCGACGGAGATTTTTTTATTTTTATTTCTTCCGCAGAGTTTAACGATGAAGTTTCTTCACTTCGTCAACAAGATACTCGTTCAGAATTTTTATATATGTTCCCTTCATTCCGAGCGATTTGGATTCGATTACGCCGGCAGATTCAAATTTTCTGAGGGCGTTTACAATTACCGAGCGTGTGATTCCGACGCGATCCGCAATTTTCGATGCAACCAACATTCCTTCGTTGCCGTCCAATTCTCCCAGAATATTTATTGCCGCCTCCGCCTCCGAATAACTCAACGTCGCCAGTGCAATTTGAACGGTTGCCTTCTTCCTTGCCTCAATTTCAATCTTTGCCGTGTGATCCCGGAGCATTTCCATGCCCACGACGGTCGCACCGTATTCGGCGAGCAGAATATCGTCCTCGGTAAAATCTTCGTCATACCTTGCGATAATCAGCGTCCCGATTCGGTGACCCACGCCGTAAATTGGGACAATCGTCGTGTTCTTGCCGTCGAATGCACATTCGCGTCCGTCGTCGTAAGCACACATACCGGTTTGAGTCCGGCGGTTTGCCTGAGTTTCATCAAGGCGATTGAGCCAGCGAACGTAAGATTGAGGAAACTTTCCCTTTCGGATAACCTTGTCAACCATCAACTCACATTCAAAATTGTCCGTAAATGCGTAGCCGTAAATGTCGCCCTTTTTGTCGGTAATATAGATGTTGGCGTCAAGTACTTTGCTCAGCACCTTTGAAATGCCGTCGTATTCGACATTTTCCGAACGTTGAAGCAATTTGTTGATTTTTCTTGTCTTCTCCAATAGTGTCGCCATTTAAAGACTTCCTTTCCGGATAAATTTTGAAACAGCCGATATTTTTTATATAGTAACACAAATTATCGTTAAGTCAAAGAGAAATTTTCAGAAATTTCAGTTTTGCCGGAAAAAATAAAAAAATTTCGGATTTGAAAAAAATATCTGCGGCAAGAATGTTGAAGAAATCAAATTTATTTTTTCCTTTTTGCCGGGCAATCGTTTTTTATCCCGCGTTCTTTTTCTCGGTTCAAAAATTTTTTCGGGAACCTTCGCCAAAAAACAAATTTGCAAAAAATGAACATAAAATTTACTTGAAGTAAGGAAAATTTTTCATTATAATGCAAGGCAAGATGTTTATTATTTCGGTTTGTTTTTAACGGAGGAGGAATATTTATATGACACCCGAAGAGAAAAAGAAACTTGAACTGTTTGCGGTTGACGTTCGCGAAGGGATTGTTAAGAGTACCCACGCCGCGAAAAGCGGTCATCCGGGAGGCTCACTCTCCGCAACGGAGTATTACACTTACCTTTACAACAAGGAACTTCGTGCAGATCCGAAAAATCCGAAAGATCCGAATCGTGATCGTTTCGTACTGTCGAAAGGTCACTGTGCTCCGGGACTTTATGCGACGCTTGCAAACAAAGGATTTTTCCCGGTCAAAGACCTTTTGACCCTCCGTCACATCGGCTCTTATCTGCAGGGTCATCCGAATATGAATTTGACGCCCGGCGTTGATATGTCAACCGGCTCTCTCGGTCAGGGAATTTCTACCGCCGCAGGTATGGCAAAGGCGGCAAAATATTTGAAGAGCGATGTCAGAGTCTATACTCTGCTCGGCGACGGCGAACTTGCGGAAGGTCAAGTCTGGGAAGCGACAATGTTCTCCGCTCATTACAAACTGGATAACCTCTGCATTACAGTTGACGTGAACGGCTTGCAAATCGACGGTGCGACAAAAGACGTAATGAACACGGAACCGCTCGACAAAAAATTTGAGGCTTTCGGTTGCAACGTCATCAAAATTGACGGACAGAGTTTTGACGATCTCGAAAAGGCTTTCAAATTCTTCCACGACAATCAAGGCTCCGGAAAACCGACCGTAATTTTGATGAAAACCACGAAGGGCAAAGGCGTTTCATACATGGAAAATCAAGCGGGTTGGCACGGCAAAGCTCCGAACGATGCCGAACTCGAACAGGCTTTGAAAGAATTGGAAGATGCCCGCAAAAAAATTGAAGCGGCTTGATTTTGAGAATTGCAGAGGAGTGAAAATGTAATGGCAGAAGTTAAAAAAATTGCTACCCGCGACAGTTACGGCAACGCACTTGTCGAACTCGGCAAAAAGACGGATAAAGTCGTTGTTTTGGACGCAGACCTTGCCGGAGCCACGAAAACCGGCACTTTCAAAAAGGCGTTCCCGGACAGATTTTTTGATTGCGGTATCGCCGAATGTAATTTGATCGGAACTGCGGCCGGTATGTCCACCATGGGACTTGTCCCCTTTGCGTCAACCTTTGCGATGTTTGCGGCAGGTCGTGCATTTGAGCAGGTAAGAAATACAATCGGTTATCCTCATTTGAATGTAAAAGTTTGTGCCACTCACGGCGGTATTTCCGTCGGCGAGGACGGTGCATCTCATCAGTGCTGTGAAGATTTCGCACTCATGCGTACAATTCCCGGCATGACCGTCATGTGTCCTTCCGATGACGTGGAGGCTCGCAAAATGGTTGAGGCGGCTTATGAAATGCAGGGACCGGTTTACATTCGTTTCGGTCGTGCGGCAACTCCGGTTTATCATGACGAAAATTTCAAATTTGAGATCGGCAAGGGCGAAGTCGTAAAAGATTACGGCACCGACGTTGCGATTATTGCAAACGGTATTTTGGTACCTGAGGCAATTCAAGCGGCTGAAGATTTGAAAGCCGAAGGAATCAATGCCCGTGTAATAAATATGGCTACAATTAAACCGATTGACAAAGACCTTGTACTGAAAGCGGCGAAAGATTGCGGCAAGATTGTCACGGTTGAGGAGCATAACATTTACGGCGGTTTGGGTGAGGCTGTCTGCGGCGTTTTGGCTGAAGAATTTCCGGTTCCCGTTCGTCGCGTCGGCGTAAAAGACGAGTTCGGTCATTCCGGTCCGGCGGCTCAACTTTTGAAAGACATGGGACTTTGTGCCGATACGATAGTCGCAAAGACAAAAGAACTTTTGTAAAATACATAAAAATTTGTTGTTCGCGGATTGAGGATAAAAATTTTTTCCTCAATCCTTTTTTGAAGGAGGAACGGCTTATGAAAATTACAATCGGGAGCGATCACGGTGCGGTTGAGTTGAAAGAAGAAGTAAAAATGGTTTTGAAAGAATTTGCGGATATTGAAGTAAAAGATGTCGGGACTTTCGGCACCGATTCCGTCGATTATCCGGATATTGCGGAAAAAGTTTGTGCTGACGTTACAAGCGGCAAGGCGGATCGCGGTATCGTTCTCTGCGGCACGGGAATAGGAATTTCAATCGCGGCAAACAAAATTCACGGTATCCGCTGCGCTCTCTGCTCAGATGTTTACTCCGCGAGAATGAGCCGGGAACATAACGATGCAAATGTTTTGGCTATGGGCGGCAGGGTTACCGGATTCGGCCCCGCCGGCGAAATTGTTCGCGTATGGATAAAAACCGAACACGTCGGAGGTCGTCACGCCCGACGCGTCGCAAAAATTATGGCACTCGAAAAATAATTTTTTCGACGATTAAAAAAATTTTCAGGACAAACAAAATGAAAAGACGCGATATTCTCAAAAAGGATATGCGTCAAATTTTTTTGATAAAATTTTCGATTTTTGGGGAATTGTAATAACAACGCGGACAGATTTGAAAAATTTTTAGAGCGTGTTATAACATAGTTTTTTTTTATGAATATATCCTCTAAAAATCAGTCTCTTTTGAAATATCAACAACGATATAATTTTTTGGAGTCAGAAGAATTTTGCTT
>CAJOOE010000203.1 GCA_905236145.1 uncultured Selenomonadaceae bacterium | reverse complement strand
TGAAAAGCGTGAACTCCCCGCCGTTCACCGTGACGGTCAAAAAGTGCAGGGAATTTATCGACGCAATTTTTAAAATGCCCAAAGGAGTTACCGCGTCCGGCTGTTGCAATTCTTCCGGAATTTTTTCTATTCCGTCTATCGCCGTCGGTTTGCGAATTGCGACTCTTTCTTCCGGAATGTTCAAAGCCTCCGCGACGAAATTTTTTATTTTGGGCGTGAGCGAGCCGCCGCCGGCAAGCATTACCGCCTGCGGAGGTTGTTTTCCGTTCAATTCCAAAATCGTCCCGGCAATTTCGTCGGCAAGTGCGGCTATATTGTCGGAAATTGCGGAAATAATTTCTTCCGCCGTCAAATCATGACTGCCGCCCAAAATGTCCGGAAATTTCGAGCCTTCACCCCGAGCCGCCCGGCGTTTCACATTTTCCGCTATGTTGAAGTCCAGCAAAAATTTTTGTGAAAGTGCCTCCGTTATTTCGTCGCCGGCTTTCGGCACCATTCCGTAAGCGATGACGGCTCCGTCCTTTGTAACGGCAACGTCCGAAGTCCCCGCACCTATATCGACCAGCACCAAATTTAAATGACGCATTGTCGGCGGGATTAAAACGTTTATCGCGGCAATCGGTTCAAGCGTCATCGAGCATTTCCAAATTTACGGCATCAAGAGCACTCTGCATTGAATCTATGACTTGACGCGGCAGGAAGGTTGCAATAACTTTTGCCTTCGCAACTTTTCCGCGTTGACCGACCAAACTTTTCAACCTTACGCCGTCCAATTCGCGGCTGATTATTCCGAAACCGACGCAATAATAATTTGATGCGGAGAGAGTTTTTGACTGTGCAAGTTTTGACTGTGCAAGCTGCACGGCGGAAAATTCCAAAGTCCGCTGTTGTTCTTCCGTGACAATTCCCCCGACTTCAAATTCAGCCTCTGCCGTCATCGTGTAAAGAGCACGTCCGGCAGCCGCAACCGCCGCACTTTTCAACTCTCCGACTTCTTCTTCCAATAAATTTTTGACGTGTTCCAGCACCGCCGCAACCTGAGGAACGTCGTGTATTTGTCCGTCAAGCATCGCACGGGTCTTGTGTTCTTCCCGGCGAACGGCAATAATTTTCAAATTCCCGTCGGATTTTTTTTCTGCGACTATTCCTATAACAGAGCGTGTACCTATGTCGAGAGCGAAAAATTTTTCCATGCCGTCATCTTTGAAATTTTCCGGAGTCAAAGATTTCGGCGGGCGACCGCGTTTTTTTGGAGCGGCGGCGGCGGCAATTTCTTCCGGTGAAAGGATTTTTCGCGGGCGACCTCTCTTTCTCGGCGTTTCGTTCATGTTTTCTTCGGACATTTATTTTTCTCCCATCATTTAAAGGTTATTCGGCTTATTTCGCGAACTGCCGGGATAATCCTTTAAAAATTAAGGCGGTGAATTTTTTGTCTTATCCGATTAAATGTATTGAGCCGGAAACGGTGCAAGAATTTCAATGCGACGGGAAAATTTGTTCCTGTCGTTGTTGCCGGGATTGGAAGATTGCAGTTGACGAAGAAACTTTGAAAAAGTCATCTTCACGCCCGGAAATTTTAAAAAATCTCAGCCGGGAAGATGACGGACGGACTTTTTTAAAACTTGACGAAAACGGACATTGTCTTTTTCTCGGCGAAGATTTTTTGTGCAAACTTCAGAAGAATTGCGGCGAAGATTTCTTGCCGGCGGTCTGTCAAACTTACCCGCGAATCGTTTACAAATTTTCGGAAAATCTCTATTCGCGATCGCTGACTTTAACCTGTCCCGTCGCCGCAAAAACAGTTTTGTTTCGGGAGGAGCCGGCGAAGTTTATCGAAGTGCCGGAAGTAAATTCGAGAATGATTTTGGATTGGTCGAAAAAAATTCCGGTGTCGCCTGAAGATTTTTTTGCGGACCGGGCGGAATGTATAAAAATTTTGCGGGACGAAAATTTTTCGATTGACGAAAGACTGCAAAATTTACTTCTGCGTTACGCCGGAGAAAATTTTATTCCGCAGAAAACAAATCCGGAAAATATCGTTGATCTGTTCGACGAAATTTACGACGCGAATTTTGACGCAAACAAAAAGTCCGAGATAAAAAAAATTTACCGCGAACACGGCGAAAAAATTTTGAATTTGTTTGAAAGTATTTTCGGCAAGGCGTTGGAAAATTATCTGGTCAATGAATTTTTTATGCGTTGTTACCCTTACGCCTTTACCGGCGACGAATTGCACAACATAAAAATTTTTCTGACGGGCTTTGAAGTTTTGAAATTCGCGGCGGTCATTACGATTTTTTCAAAAATGCGAATGACGATTGACGAATTTATAAATTTAATCTGTGCCGTTCAAGACAAAATTGATCACAGCCGGCAGGGAATGATTAAAATTATCGAGTACGCCGACCGGGTGGAAAGGTGAAGAGGTGTGCAAGGTGGGAAGGTGGAGAGGTGGAGAGGTGGAGAGGTGGAGAGGTGGAAAGGTGGAAAGGTGGAAAGGTAGAAAGGTTTGCAAGACGGAAGGGCGACTAATTCCCCGGTTCCCTGTCCAACGCCGC
>CAJOOE010000202.1 GCA_905236145.1 uncultured Selenomonadaceae bacterium | reverse complement strand
GGTCGATGCGAGAGTTGCGGCAATTTTCCTGCCGACGTGACCGGATTTTCCCATTCCGGTCACCACGACACGCCCGCGACAATGTAAAATTTCTTCAATCGCCGCGACAAAATCGTCGTCAATTCTCTCAATCAAATTTTCGACCGCCGCCGCCTCAATTTTCAAAGTTTCGATTGCTTTTTCTTTAATCATTCTCAAACTCCGTTATAAATATTTTTTCGCCGCCGAATGAATTTCCAAGACGCTTGTCAAAAGTCTTTCCAGTTTGTCGAGCGGGACGAGATTCGGTCCGTCGGAAAGAGCCTCTGCCGGATTGTCGTGGACTTCCAAAAACAATCCGTCAATCCCGACGGCAGCCGCCGCCCTTACCAAATATTCGACAAATTCGCGTTGACCGCCGGAAGTCGTGCCGGAACCGCCGGGAAGTTGTACGCTGTGCGTCCCGTCAAAAATCACCGGATAACCGAAACTTCTCATAATCGGCAACCCACGCATATCGACCACCAAATTATTGTAGCCGAAAGACGAGCCGCGTTCCGTGAGCATAATTTTTTCCGTCCCGCTTTCCCGGAGTTTTACGACAACATTTTCCATATCTTTCGGTGCGAGGAATTGAGCTTTTTTTACATTTACGACTTTGCCGGTTCCGGCCGCCGCAACAAGCAAATCCGTCTGCCGACTCAAAAATGCCGGTATCTGCAAAATATCCGCAACTTCGGCGACCGGTGCGGCTTGACAAGATTCGTGAATGTCCGTGACAATCGGAACGCCGAGCTCTTTTTTTATTTCGGCGAGAATCTTTATCCCTTCCTCCATGCCCGGCCCGCGAAAACTTTTTATCGAAGAACGGTTCGCCTTGTCGAACGACGCTTTAAAAATGTAGGGTATGCCGAGTTTGTCGGCAATTTCCTTCGCCCGCCGTCCGATTTTCAAACTCCTTTCAAAACCTTCCAAAACGCAGGGACCGGCAAGCAAAAACAATTTGCCGCCGCCGGCATCGATATTTCCTATTTTTACGATCTTCATTTTATGCAACCCTCCCGAATTTTATCCCGTCAAAAATTTTCTGTATTGACTTTTTCCGTCAAAAATGAAATTTTCCTGCCGGAAGTAATCTTGAATGACACGGGAAAATTTTTTTTGCAGGAAAATTGCGGTGCCGGCAGAAATGATTGAGAGTTAAATTTTCAACGGAGGAGATTTTTATGAGCATAAAAAATAAAACCGGAATACCTTATTATATAACAACGCCGATTTACTATCCGAGTGCGAAACTTCACATAGGACACGCCTACTGCACAACAATCGCCGACACGCTTGCAAGGTTTAAAAGACTTGCCGGTTACGACGTTTTTTTTCTGACCGGCTCCGACGAACACGGACAAAAAATTCAAAAGACGGCGGAATCTGCCGGAGTTACTCCGATAGAATACGTCGATAAAATTGTCGCAAGTTTTCAAGAACTCTGGAAACGCTTGGAAATTTCAAACGACGATTTTTTGAGGACGAGCGAAAAGCGTCATCATGAAGTCGTTCAAGAAATTTTCCGGCGTATCCGGGCGAAAGGCGACATTTACAAAGGCGAGTATACCGGACTTTACTGCACGCCTTGCGAATCTTACTGGACGGAATTGCAGCTTGACGAAAACGGCTGTTGTCCGGATTGTCACCGCCCGGTTGAAAAAGTTTCGGAAGAGGCTTACTTTTTCAAAATGTCGAAATATGCCGACGCTGTTCTGAAACACATTGAAGAAAATCCGGATTTTTTGGAGCCGAAATCCCGCCGCAACGAAATGATAAATTTCATAAAACGCGGATTGGAAGACCTTTGCATTTCCCGCACGTCTTTTGATTGGGGCATACCGGTTCCCGACGACGAAAAGCACGTCGTTTACGTCTGGTTTGACGCACTGTCAAATTATTTGACGGCGATAGGATTTTTGGACGATCCGGAAAAGTTTAAAAAATTCTGGCCTGCCGATTTGCATTTGGTCGGCAAGGAAATTGTCCGTTTCCATACAATCATCTGGGGCTGTATTCTGATGGCGTTGGGCATAGAACTTCCCAAAAAAGTTTACGGTCACGGCTGGCTGATAGTCGAAGGCGACAAAATGTCGAAGTCGAAAGGTAATGTTGTCGATCCGATTTTATTGATTGAGGAGTTCGGAGCGGACGCGATTCGTTATTTCCTTCTCCGCGAAATTACTTTGGGGCAGGACGGCAATTTCAACCGCGACGCTCTCATAACGCGAATAAACGCCGACCTTGCGAACGATCTCGGCAACCTTCTGCACAGAACTTTAAATATGATAGACAAATTTCAAGGCGGCATTTTGCTTGAAACTTCCGGAGAAACGGAGCTTGATTCGGAAATTCGTTCGGAGGCGTTGAAAACCGTCGAAGAATATTACAACCTTATGGAAACAATGCAAATTTCCGACGCGGTAAAAACAATTTGGACTTTCATAAGCCGGGCGAACAAATATATTGACGAAACGATGCCTTGGAAGTTGGCGAAAGACGAAAGTCAAAAACAAAATCTTGCCAACGTCCTTTACAACCTTGCCGAGTCCCTGCGAATTGTCGGAATTTTAATTTCTCCCCTTATGCCGAATACTGCAAGAAAAATTCACGAGCAGTTGAAAATTTCGGAGCCGTTTGAAAAAATTACGATTGAGGACGCGGCAACTTTCGGAAAGATCGAAAAAAATCACGAAGTCGGAAAACCTGAGGCACTTTTCCCGCGTATCGAAATCGAAAAACCGGAGCCGGTTCAAAAGGCGGAAAAGAAAAAATCTCCGGCGAAAAAATCCGAAGAAGAACTTATTTCAATCGAAGATTTTTCAAAAATTCATCTGAGGGTCGTCAAAGTCGTAACGGCGGAAAAAATTCCGGAAACCGATTCGCTTTTAAAATTGACGGTGGATCCGGGCGACGGCGATATCCGGGAAATTGTTTCCGGAGTGGCGAGGTATTATTCACCGGAAGAACTTGTCGGAAAAAATGTTATCGTCGTAATGAATTTGAAACCGACAAAAATTCGCGGCGTTGTTTCTCAAGGAATGATTTTGGCGGCGGGAAAAGGAAACAAGCTTGAGGTTTTGACGACGGAAATGCCGGTCGGTGCAAAAGTCAAGTGAACGATTTTTAATTTGTATTTAATTTTCATTTAATTCAAATTAAATTTTTCGGGCGTATAAATTGCATCGTAAAAACAAAGGAGGAATTCACGATGAATTTGAAAAAACTTTTGAGCGGTGCCGTTGCGGGAGCATTCGCCTTCGGAATTTTTGCCGCAGACATAACTTCAGCCGATGCCGCAAGTTTGAAAGATGTGAAAACGGCTTACGACACCAAAAAGAAAATCGACAAGGCCGAGGAAACGAAGAAAAAAGTGGAAAACGCAAAGGATACCGTCGATAAGGTCAAGAAAGGCGACTTCAAAGACATCAAAAAAGACGACGCGAAAAAAGACGATTTGAAGGACAAGGTAAAAGACAAGGTTAAGGGTAACGACAAAAGCGAAAATTTGAAGGACAAAGCCGGCGATTTGAAAGAAAAGTATGACAAGGCGGAAAAGGTCAAGAAAATTTCCGACAAACTCAAAAAGTGAGGTGATCTCCATGACTTGGAAAAAATTTTTGAGCGGTACACTCATCGGAGCGTTTGCACTCGGAATTTGTCCCGCGAATATTCAAACAGCAGAGGCCATGACACAGAGCGAGTCAGTCGAACGCCAACAACGCATGGAAGATTATGAAAAGGAACGCATAAAACGCGACAATCAACGCGAAAGCGAAATGAAAGAACGTATTGTCCGACGTGCGGAACGGCGTGAGGAAAAAAAAGAACAATACGAAAAAGAACGTAAGAATTGGGAAAAGCAAAAAGAGAAAGAACGCAAGGAACGCGAAAAGCAAAAAGAAAAAGAGCGTAAGGAACGCGAAAAGCAAAAAGAGAAAGAGCGTAAGGAACGCGAAAAAAATTACAGTCGCTCCGACTATCGCTACGGCGGGCATTACAATCACCCGTACAACGGCGACAGGTACCGCAGGCATACGACTTCGGCAAGCAAAAAT
>CAJOOE010000201.1 GCA_905236145.1 uncultured Selenomonadaceae bacterium | reverse complement strand
GACGATAAATTACGAAACGCCGGACGAAGGTCTTGACCTCGACTATACGCCGAATAAATTTGCCGAACGCGACGTAAAAGTTGCAATTTCAAATTCTTTCGGTTTCGGCGGTCATAACGCCTGCATAGCTTTGAAAAAGTTTGAATAAAATTTTGTTGCGATAAAAAAAATTTTCCCCGCATCATCATTTTCGGATGAGCGGGATTTTTTTTACTCCTCCGGCGTGACGTAAACGGTTTTTTGATTCGTGAAAATTACAAAGCCCGGTTTCGCTCCGGAAGGTTTTTTGACGAATTTGCAGAGCGTGTAATCGACCGGAACATTTGAAGAATTTTCCGCCTTTGAAAATTTCGCTGCAATCTTCGCGGCAAAAAGCAAAGTTTCGTCCGAAATTTCCCCGCCGTCGTTTTTTAAAATGACGTGTGAGCCGGTAATTTCTTTTGCGTGTAACCAAATATCGTTCGGTGCGGCAAATTTGAAAGTCAACCTGTCATTTTGAGCGTTGTTTTTGCCGACAAAAATTTTCGTCCCGTCCGGAGCGGTGAAGTTAAAAGGTTCCGCCTTCTTGCCGGACGAAGTTTTTTTCCGGACTTCCTTCAAGTAACCGCCGGCGACAAGTTCCGATTTTATTTCGTCGATTTCGGCGAGAGTTTCGGAAATTTCCAGCGAATGTTCCACTCCGGCGAGATAGGAAATTTCTTCCCGGCACTTGTCGATCTGCTCCGAAATATATTGCGTCGCCCGCTTGAGCTTGTCGTATTTTTTATAAAACGCCTGAATATTTCCGGAGATCGTCAGCCGGCGGTCGAGAGGAATTTTAATCGTTTCCATGCCGTCGCCGTAAATATCGGCAACGGTAATTTCTTCGTCGGAATGATCCCGGAATTGATAGCGGTAAGTCGAAAGATTGTCGGCAAGTATTCTCTGTTCGTCGGCATTTTCTGCGGCGGCGAGTTCGTTTTCGAGGACGGAAATTTTATTTTCCGCTCTTTTCAATTCGTTGCGGACAAGTTTTGTAAATCGCTCTTTGTCCGGCGGCGTATAACTTCCGGCAATTTCGTCCGCCTTCTCCAGCATTTCGGAGAGGGTTTCAAAAGTTTTAATTTCGGCGTTCGGAAAATAATTCAATTTTACTGCGGAAATTGCAAGAATTTTTCCCGCCTCCGCGACGATGCAGGGAGAAGGATTTTTCCCGCCTTCGGCAATTTCTTCGAGTGCGGCGGCAAGGCTTTTGAAGTCCGAATCGTCAAGTTCGGAAATTTTTATATCCGGCGGAAGTCCTGCGGAAAAAATTGTTTCTTTGACCGACTGCGGGCCGAACCCCTGACAAACATTCATGACAGCCTTGTCGATGCGAAAATCGGGAAAATTTTTTATCCGCAAAATAATTTCGTCAACACCGGTGTTAAAAATGTCAATCTTGTTCTGTTCGGGCGGCATTTGATAAATTTGACCGGGCAAAACCGTCCTGACGCGGCTGGAGTTTGTGCCGATTTTTTTCAGTGCGGCGACGATAACATTTTCCGAAATCAAAATTAAGTTGCTGTATTTTCCGATAAGTTCTGCAGCCAAAGTGACGGTCTGAATTTTTCCGCCGGCTCCTATTGAATCGACATCAATAAAAATAATCCGGTCGAGTTCATGCTGACGAATCGCGGCAATTCTTCCGCTCTCCAAATTTTTCCGGAGTACCATGCAAAAAGTCGGCGGCTCCGGTAAATTTTCCGGTGCGTTTTCGGTAATGTAAATTGCCGGGTTCTGCGGCGAGGTTGAAAGTTTCACCAAAAAAGATTGTCCGGGCTGTCGGACGGTGAAAGTAAAATTCGATTTATTCTGTTGAAAAATTTTGTCGATACGCCCGCCGACAAGTTTTTCGGAAAGTTCTTTTGTCAGCGATCGCATTGAAAATCCGTCCAAATTCATTTTTCTTTTCCTTTCGTCAACTACCCGATTTCGGCTTTACTCCCTGCCGGCCTTCATCGCTCTTTTGTCCTCATACATCGCGGCATCTGCACGGCGGAAAACATCATCGGCACAGCCGTCGAGCCAAGGATCATAAATCGCAACGCCGATTGCCATGGAAACTTTTTCCCACTCTTTCAAATCGGATCTTTCAGCCAATTCATACATTTTTGATTTAAGTTCGACGACGATATTCGTACAATTTTCCAAATCGTCATTTTCGGCAATAACGACAAATTCATCGCCGCCGACCCGGAAAATGGGCGAATCGACGAAACTGCCGACGAGCATATCGTACATTTTTTTTATGTACAAATTTCCGTTGTCGTGACCGTAATTATCGTTGATTTTTTTCAAATAATTCAAGTCAAGCATTACAATGGCAAAATTCGTATTCTCCGCGACAATTCCCCAGTCCAGCCGTGCGACGGCTTTTTCATAAGCGGCTTTGTTTCCGGCTCCGGTCAAAGGATCGCGGTAGGCAATTATATCCATTTGCGAAACTCTTTCCTTCATCTCAATCAAATTTTCCGCATAAATTTTTATATCCCGGCACATTGATTTCAGAGTTTCGGCAAGTGATTCGATTTCGTCGCCGGTGCGAATGTTGGGATCGTCAAATTTCAAATTTTCTATTTTCGGCTTATTGCCGTTTTCCACGCTGCATTTTTGAGCAAATGCCCGTGCAGATTTTTCAAGTTCGGCGATCGGGACGGCGACTCTGGAATTAAGCCACCGCGACATGACATAAACCAAAATTGTCGAAAAAATTCCCGCCGAAATCAAAGTCATAAGAATATATCTGTAAAGAGTTTTGTCCATTTCTCCTGCGGGAATGTCCCCGCAGAGTACGGCGACCGGTTCGCCGGAGGAATTTAAAATCGGACGAATTGCGGTATACATTCTTCCGTATTCAAGAGTATTGTTGCGGAAAAAAGTCACTTTGTTTTTGTTGTCCATTCGTTTCATATATTGTTTTGCCAGAGATTCCGGGTACTCATAGTCGGACAAACCGCCGAGATCAAAATTCGGATTTTGTTTTTCGATCTTCGCGGTCATTACCCACATCATATTTTTCGGAGGAGTTTCGGCAAGCGGCAAAGCAATATACAAATATTCAAATTCATGCTCGTCCTGAACCAAGTCCATAAATTTTTGCAGTTCAAGGTATTTCTGAGATTTTTTCTTTGTCGCGATACATTTTGCCAAGTCGTCGCCGTCAATTTGCCTTGCCGTCAAATTCAAAATATTCATCGCGTAATTTTGCCGATATTCAAGCATATCTTCGTAATAGATGAACAATCCGACAAATCCGACGGCAAAAGCCAACAGAGCCGTGAACAAAATATATCTGCGTGTCATGGATTTCCGCAGAGGATTGGAATATGTTTTCTCATTTTCGTCCGGCATAACAAACTCCGTTTCAATTTCAAAAATTCTTATCCGGTAAAATTCGCCGATTTACGGAATAATCCTGTTGTTTATATCGTAAGTAAACATTTGCGGATATCTTTTTTCAAATTTCAAAATTATATTTTCTTGCAGGGAAATTTCGGAATCGGCAGAAAAAATCAAATTTAAAATTGTTTGTCCGGCGTGCAAAAAAAATTTTTTTGTAACCGGTTGAATTGACGAGGGATTGACTTTGAACAGAGAATTTTATTATAACGAACGCGAAATAGATCTCGCGGAACAGAAATCAATTTATCAAGCCGCAAAAAAAATCGTGCTTGCAAGAACTCTTACATTTATGGCGGCGTTGATCTCATTTGCCGCAGGACACGACGGATATTCTTACGGATATATCGGCTCGATAATTTTATTGATGATTTTTGTCCGCCTTGTTTACGCTCACGACGAAAACAGAAATCGGCAGGAATTTTTGAAAAGCCGGCTGGCGGTGGTAAATTCTTACATAACCAGAGCAAAGGGAACTTGGAGGAAAAGATCGAACGACGGAAGTATCTATTTGAAGAATGAAAGGCCGCAGGACGTTGACCTTCATATTTTCGGGCCCGGCTCGATTTTTCAATACATCTGTGCGGCTCGGACAAAATTGGGACGGGACAGGCTGGCTCAAGCTCTTTCACCGGATCCGCCGGATTTTTCCGCAGCGAAATCCCGTCAACGCGGCGTGAAAGAAATTTTGCAACGTCCGCGACTTTCTCTTGACCTTGAGGCATACGCCCGGCTCATGCCAAACAATCATGATACCGCCGCGTTAATCGAATCGGTTGAAACGGAATTGCCGCCGACAAGCAAAATTTATCTCCTGCGTTTTTTGTCCCTGCCGCTGTTTTTGATTTCCTGCCTTGCGGCGTGGAAAGGCTTGATTGATTGGTACGCGGTCGGAATCGTCCCGTTTTTTTCGTTTGCCGTCGCACTCGCCATGCTCTCCCGGACTTCGGAATATTTGAAACCTCTGCAGATAATTTCAAAAGAATTGCGGCTGTATTACTTAATTTTTTTGCGATTGGAAACGACGGATTTTTCTTCAAAAAAATTGAAGGCAATCCGCAACGCCCTGACCGAAGATTATTCCGCCGCACAGAGTTTGAAAGTTTTGGGCTTGTTCCTCGACTTTGTGAACGCCCGGAAAAATCCGGTGGTTTTCCTTATCGGAAATGCTTTTTTCCTCGTGGATTTTTTCTGCGTCGCACTTTTCAAAAATATGCGGAAAATTTTGGCGGAGCATTTGCGGAAATGGCTTGACGCATGGGCAGAGGCGGAAGTTTTGATGTCGCTTGCCTCGATCGGTCAAACACGCAACACTTATTGCTTTCCGAAACTTTTGACGGACAAAAATCCGGTTATCGAAGTGAAAAGGTTGAAAAGTATTTTGATAGCGGACGATAAAGCCGTCGAAAACGATATAAATTTGAAAGCCGGCACAGTAATCATCACCGGGGCGAATATGTCCGGAAAGACGACTTGGCTCCGGACTCTGGCCGGCTCGGTGATTTTGGCTTATGCCGGTGCTCCGGTCTGTGCTGAAAGTTTTTCGGTAAGTCCCATGCACATTTTCACTTCGATTCGCGTAAACGACGACATAGGGCAGGGACTTTCGACTTTTTATGCAGAACTTTTGAGAATAAAAAGCATGATAGAGTTCAGCGAAAAAAAATTGCCCATGCTTGTCTGCGTGGACGAAATTTTCAGAGGGACAAATTCGGAGGAAAGAATTATCGGAGCGAGGGAGGCAATTTTGCGGCTGACGGAGGATTTTATAATAACGCTCATCACGACGCACGACTTTGAACTCTGCGACATGGCGGAGAAATTCCCGGACAAAATTTCAAACGCTCATTTTGATATGCAGTACGTCGGCGACGAAATTAAATTTGACTTCAAACTGAAAGAAGGACGTTGCCGGACGACGAACGCGAAATATCTTTTGAGAATGGCGGGAATCTTACGCGACTACTCGCCGGATTGGAAGAAAAAAATTCGGGAGGATGCCGACCATGCAAAATGAAGATTTCCGGCTTGAAGAATTGAGAATTTTGGAAGAAACCTACTCCGGAGCGGTGCCGCAGTTGAAATTCAATTCGCCGTTTGAACTCCTTGTCGCGGTAATTTTGTCCGCTCAATGCACGGATAAGCGTGTAAATTCTGTCACGCCGGGACTTTTTGCCCTTGCCGACACTCCGGAAAAAATTTTGTCTTTGGGTCAATCCCGGCTTGAAGAAATCATAAAGCCCTGCGGATTTTTCCGCTCAAAGGCAAAACATATCATCGGAGCAAGCAAAATGCTGATTGAAAATCACGGCGGCGAAGTTCCCGAAAATTTCGACGAGCTCATAAAATTGCCGGGCGTGGGAAGAAAAACCGCAAACGTCGTTGCGAGCGTCGCTTTCAAAATTCCGGCGATCGCGGTCGATACTCACGTCTTTCGCCTGTCAAACAGAATGAAACTTGCACCGGGAAAAACTCCGCTTGAAGTGGAAACCGGCTTGCAAAAAATCATTCCCCGCGAAAAATGGTCGGCGGCTCATCATTGGCTCATTTGGCACGGGCGGGAAATTTGCCGGGCGAGAAAACCGGATTGCAAAAATTGTCCGCTCAACAAAATCTGTCCGGCTCCGGAAAATAAAGCCGGTTGAAAAAATTCAGTTGCCGGAAGATTTTTTCAAATTTGTTTTCAATCGGACGGTAAATTTTGTGCCGACTCCCGGCTCCGAGTCTACCGAAATTTTCCCTTCATGCAATCTCAAAATTTCCATAGCTATGGAAAGTCCCAGCCCGTTGCCGCCGGACGCACGCGACCTTGCCTTATCCACGCGATAAAACCTTTCAAAAATCTTTTCCTTATCCTTTTCGTCGATTCCGATTCCGCTGTCCTGCACGGAAAAAATTGCTTTGTCGTCGTCGGCGGATTCCAGCCGAACGACAACCTTGCCGCCTTCCGGAGTGTACTTTATCGCGTTGTCCACCAAAATCAAAATCAGCTGTTTAATCTTCTGCTCGTCACCGGTCATCAAAACTTTTTTAAATCCGTTGCCGGTAAGTTCTATGTTTTTTTTCTCGGCAAGCGGTGTCATCATTCTCACATTTTGTTTCAGGAGTTCGCCCAAATCAATTTTCTTCAAAGTCAATTTCAAGGCGTTGTTGTCGCTCCGGGCAACCAAGAGCAGATCGCTGACAAGTTTCGACATTTTTTTGACTTCGCTTTTTACGTCGCTTATTACTTCACGCAGAAAAGGTTCTTTGATTGAAGGGTCCGCCATAAGCAAATCCGCCGATGCCATGACCACAGCCAAAGGTGTCCGAAGTTCGTGAGATGCGTCCGCCGCAAATTGTTTCTGTTTGTCGTAAGCCTCTTTCAGCGGAACTATAGCCCGCCCCGCCATAAAATGACCTATTATCGTCGCAATCATCAAAGCCAACACGCCCAAAAAAATCAGAGCGTAAGTAGATTTTTGCAGACCGGAATAGAGAGCGGTGACGTCCTTTCCGACGTAAAGAGTTTGAATAATTCCGTCCGTGTCGATTTTTTTTGCGGTCATCATTATATTTGTCGTCCGTCCGTATTCGTTCGGCTGACCGAATACTTCGACCTCTTCAACTTCCAATTTCCCGCCGGTAATCAAATCCATTATAAAAGGCTCGATTTTGTAGGACGCACGAACAAAACCGACAAGCTGACGGTTGTCATTGAAGATATAGAAAAAAAGTCTGTCGTTTGTATTTCTGTAAAATCTGCTTTCGTCAACCGTGATACTCGGGTGCCGAATATAATTTGCTTGAGTTTCGGCGACGTTGTCTGCGGCATCGGACAATTCCCGTGCCTGTTCCGAAAACATCGCCCATTCCATTGTTATATGGACGACAAAAATAAGCGTCACCAAAAATATGCACATTATGAGCGAATAGGCAAGCGTCAAACCTCGCCGACTGCGTCCGAACATTTCCATTTAAAAATTTTCCTCCGGCTCAGGTCTCCAATCTGTAACCTATTCCGCGAACCGTGCGAATTGCAATACTGCCGTCAACTTCCTGCAATTTCTTGCGGAGAATTTTCATGTAAGAATCTATGTTGTTTGAAGTTATGTCGCGTTCCAGTCCCCAAATTCTGTCCAAAATTATATCACGGGGAACTACAACGCCCAAATTTTGTGCAAGCAAGTCAAAAATCTGAAATTCGCGGGGAGAAAGCTGGATAATTTGATTTTTCTTGCGAAGAATTTTTGTCGTGCGGTTCAAAGTAAATTCGCCGATCTCCAAGATTTCCTGCTGAATTTTTTGGGTACTGCGGCGGCCCAAAGCACGAAGTCTGGCGAGAAGTTCTTCAAATTCAAACGGCTTGACAAGATAATCGTCCGCTCCGGCATCAAGTCCGGTCACGCGATCTTCAATCGTATCTTTCGCCGTCAACATCAAAATTGCTTTTTCGTAGCCGTTTTCGCGAAGTTTCCGGCAAGCCTCAATCCCGGTAACGTTCGGCATCATCCAATCCAAAATCAAAATATCGTATTCGGAATACATCGCGTATTCGTAAATATCTGCTCCGTTCTGTATCCATTCGACGTTAATTCTGTTTTGGTTGAGCATATACTCAATCAGTTTGCCGAGTCTTTTGTCGTCTTCGGCAAGTAAAACTCTCATCATGGTTTTAACACTCCCTTGAAAATTTCATTTTTCATATTTTATCAAGCATTTAAGAAAAATGCAAAAAAAAATCCGGTATATTCGCCGAAAATAAAAAAATTTTTCATTCCGATAAAAATAATTCGGAGATTGAGTAAAAGAGAATATTTTCAATCCTTGCAACGCCGATAAAAAATTGTTAAAATCTTTCCGAAAAAAAATTATTGATTGAGGTGGCAAGCGTTGGCATATAAAGATTTACGCGAATTTATTGAGGAATTGGAACGGCGGGGACTTTTGAAAAGAATAAAAACTCCGGTCAGTGCGGAACTTGAAATAACGGAAATTACCGACCGCGTTTCAAAATTCAAAGACGAAAGAAATGTCGCTCTGCTCTTTGAAAATGTCAAGGGTTACGATATGCCGGTCTTGATGAATATGTTCGGCAGTTATGAAAGAATGTCCCTTGCACTCGGCGTGGAAAAACTTGACGACGTGGCGGACGAGATAAGCGAAATTTTAAAAATTCCGTACATATCCCTGCAAAACAAAATAAATTTGGTAAATCTGATTCCCATGGCAAGAAAGGCGATAAACTTTCCGAAATACATAAAAAATCCGCCGTGCCGGGAAGTCATAGAAGAAAATCCGAATTTGGACAAAATTCCGATTTTAAAATGTTGGCCGCTTGACGGAGGTCCGTTCATAACTTTGCCGCTGGTCGTGACGAAAAATCCGCGAACCGGCAAAAGAAATATCGGAATGTACAGACTTCAAAAATACGACTCGAAAACTTTGGGCATGCATTGGCATATTCATAAAAACGGTGCGGAAAATTTCCGGGACGCAAAGACGGACGGTGCCGAAAAAATTGAGGCGGCGGTCGCGATAGGGACGGATCCGGTTTTGACTTACGCCGCAACCGCTCCACTGCCCCGCGATATTGATGAGATGGTTTTTGCCGGATTTCTGCGTCACAAGTCCGTTGAAATGACAAAATGTTTGACCGTCGATTTGGAAGTCCCGGCAAATTCCGAAATTGTTTTGGAAGGTTATGTTTCGACCGGTGAACTTCGGCGGGAAGGGCCTTTCGGAGATCACACCGGCTATTACTCCTTGGCTGACGATTATCCGGTCTTTCATGTCACCTGCATCACTCATCGGAAAAATCCGATTTATGCGGCGACGGTCGTGGGAAAACCGCCGATGGAAGATTGTTATTTGGCGAAGGCGACGGAGAGAATTTTTTTGCCGCTCTTAAAGCAAATGCTCCCGGAAATCGTCGATATAAATATGCCGCTTGAAGGTGTTTTCCACGACTGCATAATAGTTTCCATAAAAAAATCTTTTCCCATGCACGCCCGGAAAGTCATGCATGCCTTTTGGGGAATGGGGCAGATGATGAACGTAAAAATGATAATCGTGGTCGATTCCCATATAAACGTGCAGGATTTGAGCGAAGTGGCATGGAGAGTTTTCAACAATATCGACGCGGATCACGATTTGGAAATTGTTCACGGGCCTTTGGACGTTTTGGATCACTCCTCGCCCATGGCAAAATGGGGAGCGAAACTCGGAATAGACGCGACAAAAACTTGGCCGGAAGAAGGTCACAGCCGCGAATGGCCGGAAGAAATCGAAATGTCGCCGGAAGTCAAAATGCGTGTAAATTTAATGTGGAAGTCATTCGGCTTGGATTGAAAAGATTTTTTTAAAGGAGGTTGAGATATGGGCAAGTCATTTAATTGGGCGGTCTTGGGTGTCGGCGTAATTGCGAACGAACTTGCCGCAGCTTTGCAAAAATCCGGGAAAAATTTGTATTCCGTCGGAAACAGGACTCATGAAAAAGCCGTCGCCTTTGCCGAAAAATACGGCATAACAAAAGTTTATGAAGAAATTGACGGAATTTTCGCCGATGAAAACGTCGATATTGTTTACATAACTTCCCCGCACAACACTCATTACAAATTTATAAAAAAGGCGTTGGAGAACGGGAAACACGTCCTTGCCGAAAAATCAATCACGCTGAACAGCCGGGAACTTGACGAAATGATCTCGCTTGCCGCCGAAAAAAATCTTGTGCTTGCGGAGGCGATGACAGTCTGGCACATGCCGATTTACAAAGAACTTTGGAAAAAACTTGAGGACGGCGATTTCGGCAAAGTGCAAATGATTACCATGAATTTCGGAAGTTTCAAAGATTACGATATGCAGAACAGATTTTTCAATATGCACCTTGCCGGCGGTGCTCTTTTGGATATAGGAGTTTATGCCTTGTCGGTCGTCAGAAGTTTTATGCGGGAAAATCCGACGGAAATTTTGAGCCAATGGATACCTTCCCCGACCGGCTCCGACGAATTTGCGACAATTCTTTTGAAAAATTCTTCCGGGCAAATGGCAACCGCCGCCCTTTCAATGCATTCAAAACAGCCGAAACGGGCGATGATAAGTTGCGAAAAAGGCTATATCGAAATTCCGGAATATCCGCGAGCGGACAAGGCAATTTTTGTCGATGCGGAAACCGGAGAAACACGCGAATTTTCAGCCGGAAAACGGGAGGACGCTCTTTTTTACGAAGTGACGGACATGGAAAAGGCGATTGAAAGCGGAGAAGTCGAAGTTATGAAGTTGGACAAGTCGAAAGATGTAATGGACATTATGACGACGCTCCGGAAAAATTGGAAATTGCGTTATCCCGGCGAAAAGTTTTAAAAAAGATTTCTTTGAAAGGAGTCGCGTCAATGAAGATTAAAAAACAAAATACCCCCCCTGCCGATGTTTTACCGGCGGTATCTGTTGTCGCACCGATGTACAATGTGGAAAAATATGTCGGCGAATGTTTGGAAAGTGTTTTAAATCAAACATTTCAAAATTTTGAATTTATAATCGTTGACGATTGCAGCACGGACAATTCGGCTAAAGTTGTCGAAAGTTACATTCCGAAATTTAACGGACGATTGAAACTCTTGCACCTGAAAAAAAATTCCGGAGGTATTCCCAAGCCTTTGAATACCGCGATAAAATTTTCTCGCGGAAAGTATATTGCTTATCTTGATACAGACGATATGTTCACGCCGGACGCACTTGAAACTTTTTACAATGCGGCGGAAAAATTTCAAGCCGATGTCGTTCAGGCGGTAAACATTTACGAAATATCACCTCCCGACAACAAACCGGTTTTAAAAACTTCCAAATTTTCTCCGGACAAAGCAACAGTCGAGCCGGCAGATCCGGGCGAAAGATTGAAAAGATATTATGAAGGTTATTACGGCGGCGGCGTTGCTTGGAATAAATTTTTCAAAAGAGATTTTTTTGTCAGGAATGATTTGAATTTTTCCGAGAGCAATCATCATTTTTGTGATCGTATGTTGAGTGTTCAATTTTCGTGTTTGGCAAAAGTTTATGTAAGGATTCCGGAGCCTGCAAATATTTATCGTTTGAGAGCAGACTCTTTGTCGCACTCCAAAAATTTGACGATGGAAAACTTTTTCGGAAAGTGGATCAAGGCGACTATTAACGGCTTGAAACTTTTGGACAATTTTGCGGACGAAACTCAATATTTCAAGGATAATCCCGCAAAGAAATTTGAATTGACAAATTTCTTTGTGAACAGACAAATT
>CAJOOE010000200.1 GCA_905236145.1 uncultured Selenomonadaceae bacterium | reverse complement strand
CTTCCCTTCAAAAACGAAGTCATTGTAGCACAAATTCACCGTTCCTTGCAACAAGAATATAAAAAATTTTTCGACAAATTCCTGTACTTCTTCCGGTTTCGTGTAATGTGCTTTGTCTGCATCAACGCTTACATCATCTTCGACGCCGGCAAGCTGTCCGAGTTCCGCCTCAACGACTACGCCGTGAGCGTGTGCATATTCGACAACTTCTTTTGTCTTTGCGATGTTCTCTTCAAACGGATAATGCGAACCGTCGAACATAACCGAAGTGAAACCGTCATCGATGCAGGATTTGCAGGTTGCATAATCCGGACCGTGATCCAAATGCAAAGCGATGGGAATATCGTTTACTTCAAGAGCCGCTCTGACGAGATGAACAAGATAACGAGAATTGGCGTATTTTCTTGCACCTGCAGAACACTGAAGGATAACGGGGGAATTGAGTTCGGCTGCGGCACCGGTGATACCCTGAACGATTTCCATATTGTTTACGTTGAACGCACCGATTGCAAAACCGCCCTCATAAGCCTTTTTAAACATTTCTTTTGTTCCGACCAACGGCATTTAAATTACCTCCCCAAAAATATTACAGAAACGCGGAAGTCTTAACTTCCCTTCAAAAACGAAGTCATTGTAGCACAAATTCACCGTTCCTTGCAACAAGAATATAAAAAATTTTTCGACAATTTTATCGGAAGGTTTGTGAGTGCCGGCGGCAAATTGAAAAGAGAAGTATAATCTCGGAAATCCTTCAACGCCGGCGGGAAAATTTTTCCGAAAAGACTTGCAAAAAAAATTTCCGCACAAGGTCAAAAAATTTCGACCTTTGCGGAATTATCCGGCTGACTTATCAAGTCAGAATTTTTTTTTCGGCGGCTTTAAATCTTTATGAAGTCCGAAGTAATTTCCAAAATTTTAAAACCTGCATGCTCCAAATCGTGGGCGAAGTCCGTCGCCGTCCCGTCAAAATTTACATCAAATTCCGCACTTCCGCTCATTCGCCGGACAAAAACATCGTTGACGGAATTTGAAACAGATTTAATCGTTTTCATTCCGCTTGTCAAAGTCCCGCCGATTTTTGAAAAAGTCTGTTCGGTAATCAGCAAAGTTATATGACGTTCGACTTTTGCGGCAGAATTTAAAGCGGCGTTTGAAATTTCAAAACCTGCACGACGAGCAGCCATTTTCAACGCACCCGCCTCCGCATTGGCGGTAAACATTCCCGCCTCTCCGAAAGAATTGCCGGCGTAAATGATTTTCCCGGTATTCACCGCGATTAACCGGCTTGAAAGATTTACATGACCGCTGCCGGATTTTTTTATCTCAACCGCGACGAGTAAATCCGTGTGAAAATCGTTCGCCAGAGTTTTGCGGAGTTTCGCGTCATCGGCGGCGGAAATCATTCTTTTTGTCACAACTTTTTTTATTTGCGTCAAATCTACCGTCCGGGTAAATCCCTGCCTTTTCATCGCCGACAAAATTTCATTTTCGACTTCCGGATATTGTTCACCGCGATTGTCGTAAGCAATCGCCGCAACGCGAGGACTGTCGGCATTGTTTTCTATAATCGCCTTTTTCTGCAGTTTGCTCATAATCCGGGTATTTATTACATCGGCATTTACATCGGCTTTTATATCCGCGATAAAAAGTCCGTCCTCCGTGCGAATGGAAATGACTTCATATTTTGAAATAAAACCTTCACTGTCGGCGGCAATTTCGTCTGTAATGGTCTGTTTGTTTTGTACCAGAGTTTTTGCGGAAATATGTGTACCGAGTTCTTTTTCTATTGCCGAACGCATTGCATTATGAATTGCGTTTCGTCTTGTCGATCCCACGCCGGTCGATTGAACGGTCGCGGCATCGCAAACGGACAAATTCAAAAGTCCCGCCAAAATTATTCCCGCCAAAATTTTTTTCATCAAATCACCTCCGAGTTGATCGGCAACCGAAAATTTTACTTCAACATTGCAAGCATTGTACCCGCCGCAACGGCAGTACCGATAACGCCGGCAACATTCGGACCCATGGCATGCATGAGGAGATAATTTCCCGGCTTGGATCTCATACCGACAAGCTGACTTACACGAGCGGCCATCGGGACGGCGGAAACGCCCGCAGAACCGATAAGCGGATTGACCGCACCGCCGGTAGCCTTGCACATAATTTTACCGAAAACCAAACCGCCGGCAGTACCGCCCATAAATGCGACAAGTCCGAGTGCAATTATCAAAAGCGTGTCGGCTTTGAGGAAACTTTCCGCACTCATGGTCATACCGGTACCGGTCGCCAGGAAGATAGTAACGATATTGATAAGGGAATTTTGTGCGGTGTCGGAAAGTCTGTCGGTAACGCCGGATTCTCTGAAAAGATTTCCGAGCATCAGACAACCCAAAAGTGCGGCAATCGGGGGAAGAAGCAAGCTGATAAAAATTGTCGCGACGATCGGGAAAACGACACGTTCAAATTTTGTGACCGGACGCAATTCCTTCATGACAATTTCGCGTTCCTCTTGAGTCGTCATAAGTTTCATAATCGGCGGTTGAATCAAAGGAACGAGCGACATATAAGAATAAGCCGCAACCGCTATCGCTCCGAGCAAATGCGGAGCGAGTTTGGTGGAAAGATAAATTGAAGTCGGGCCGTCCGCACCGCCGATAATTCCTATTGCCGCCGCCTCATGTACGTCAAAGCCGACAAGCATGGCTCCGCCGAGTGCGACAAATACGCCGATTTGAGCCGCCGCACCCAAAAGCAAAGTTGAAGGACGGGCAAGCAAAGGACTGAAGTCGGTCATCGCACCGATTCCCAAGAAAATGAGCGGCGGAAAAATTTCATAGGTTATACCGAAATTTATAGCCTTCATTACATTCATTTCTTCGCCGAAAAAACCGGTGTTGGGAATGTTCGCAAGTATGCAACCGAAAGCGATCGGTCCCAGGAGGAGCGGTTCAAATTCCTTTACAAATGCCATGTATAAAAGCAAAAGACCGACAAGAATCATTATTCCGTTGCCGATTGTGAAAGCCGAAAATCCGCTGTCGTTCCAAACAGATTGCAAAGATACGACAAATGCGTCAAAAAATTCCACTGAACTCCCTCCTTAACCTTGATTGCGGGCATTGATATGCGAAGTCTCGCTCCACAAAGTATGCTCGTGATTTACAATGTGAACGGCGTGAATGTGTCCGGAATATCCGTAAGCCGTAATCGCCGCAGAAATTGCCGCGATGACTTCCGGAGAAATTCCTTCCTCAATGACCGGCTCCGGCTCCGGCGGTGCAACTTGTGCAACCGGTGCGGGTGCAGGTTCTTCCTTCTTCTCCGGCTCTTTGGTCGGATCTATTGCGTGAATAAGTCTGATTAAATAGCTGAGAGCAACCAAAACTATAAACACGACCGTCATGTTAATCGTCATGATTATCAACGGATTTGTTGTTACGGGATGTCCCATTTTGTCAATCACCTCTTAAAAAAATTGATACACGCAGGGGATTATAGCACAAAATTTGCCGTGCAACACAAAAATTTTCATTATTTGCGATAAATTTTCCCGGAATTAAAAGCGTTCGGAAATTTCAAT
>CAJOOE010000199.1 GCA_905236145.1 uncultured Selenomonadaceae bacterium | reverse complement strand
AGAAAAAATTTTTTCGGTTGACGGCAAAGAAGGTATGTATCGAAGTGGCAAAGAAAAATAAATTCGTGAGCAAAATAATAAATTTCTTCCTGGTAATTTTTATTTTATTGTTACTTTTGGCGGGTGCGATTGCCGGCGGAATTTATGCGGGCGTAATAACGGACGAACATATACAGATGGCGAATGAAAAAATCGGACTTTACAAATTGCCGGTCGTCGGTGAATATTTCGATGTGCCGGAAGGCGTGGTCTGGCCGCCGCCTCCCGAAGAAGAAGTAAATCCGGAGGAGGAAGAAGGCAAGAAGGACGATAAAGCCGGCGGTGAAAAATCCGCAAATGCCGAAGAAAAAGGTAAGCCGAAAGCGTCGAAGGAAGTAAAAATAAACAACAAGGAAATAGAGGAGCAAATGCGTCAGCGTGAATCTGCGGAGAAAAAACGCATTTCAAAACTTGCCCGAATTTACAACGGAATGAAACCGGAAGAGGCGGCAAACGCTCTTACAAGTTTGGATTTGGATACCGCCGTCTTGATTTTGCAGAAAATGGACGAGGACACAGTCGCAAAAGTTTTGGCGAAAATGTCACCGGGACAGGCGGCTCAAATTACTCAAATGCTCTTTGAAGGAACGCAAAGACAAATTGCTCTGCCGCAAAATATAACGACGCAGTAAAAATTTTCGTTGACAGAACAGCCGGATTATTTTATTATGGCACTGAACTTAATAATGGTTGGATCGGGTGTCGCAAGACTTGATAAGGAATCCGATGGAAAGTCGGAGCGGTCACGCCACCGTAACGGAGAGTGAATCCGCAATTATGTCACTGAAGGAAACTTTGGGAAGGCGCGGAGGAACGATGACCCGGAGCCGGGAGAATTGCCCGATTGACAATCGCCGTTTGACCTGCGAGTGACGGGGAGGAGATTTTTGGACGTTTTTTGTCCGAAATTTCCGGCGAACTATCGGCCGGATTTTTTGTATTGTTTCCTCAAGCGTCGCAGGGGAAACTTTTTTAATTTGTTTTCAAGTTACATTGCTCATACATATCTCGACTTCGGTAAAAAAATTTGCCGAAGTTTTATTTTCACCAAAAAGTTGACAGAAAGGGCGTTGAAATATTAAACTGTACCACAGAGTTTTTTTAATGTGATTGTAAGAATTTAAGTTTATAATTCTCTGAAATTATTTTTTTGGAAAGGAAGATTTTGTCTTGGTTATTTTTATCATGCATCCTTCGTTTCCGGCTCAATATCTGAACATCGCTCCGTACCTTGCTCAGAATCCGGAAAATCAGGTATATTTTTTGTCGAAGGAAAATTCAATCAACTCTCAACTCAAAGGCGTTACCCTTGCTCTTTACGCAAAGCCGAATGAAAAGGCGGAGGAGTGGATTAAAACTTGCGGGCCTTTGCGTCCGGCGGCCGAGGCCGTCGTCGAAGGTCAAGCCGTCGCCCGTGCCATGGAATGGCTTGCCCGCGAAAAAAATATCAAGCCCGACGTTATTATCGGTCATACCGGCTGGGGTTCCACTCTTTACTGCAAGGATTTGTATCCGAAAGTCCCGATCATGGGTTATTTTGAATGGTACTACCTTGCCGACGACAGCGATTGTTATTGGTGGCCGGACGAAGTCCCGCAAATGCCGAATAAAATTTCAATCCGCACCCGCAACGCTCATCATTTGATTAACCTTGAACTTTGCGATGCCGGCGTTACTCCGACGAAGTGGCAATACTCCCAATTCCCGGACGAATACAAGCCGAAATTGAATATTATTCACGAGGGAATTGATACAAATTTCTGCTCACCTCACCCCAGCGGCACCCGTCCCGGTCTTGTCCTTGAAGATGTCGGTTTGAATCTGCCGGAAGGTTCCGAGATTATAACTTACGTTTCACGCGGCTTTGAAATGTATCGCGGATTTCCTTACTTCATGGACGCGATCCGCTATGTTCTGCAACGCCGTCCGAAGGCTCACGTTGTCTTGGTCGGTAAAGACAGAGTTTGTTACGGTGCCCAGCTTAAAGACACGAGTTATCAGCAGGAAGAGGAGAAAAAAGGCGGTTACGACACTTCTCGCGTCCATTTTGTCGGACTTCGGAATCGCGGCGATTATCAGAAAATTTTGCGTGCGTCAAGCTGTCACGTCTACCTTACCCGTCCCTTTGTCTTGAGTTGGTCGTTCCTTGAGGCCATGAGTTTCGGCTGTCCGATGGTCGGCTCAAAAACTCCGCCGGTCGAAGAAGTAATGGAGGACGGCGTAAACGGATTTTTGGCAGAGTTCCGCTCGCCTTACCATATTGCCCGGAAAATTGAGGAAATGCTCGAAGATCCGGAACGTGCGAAAAAAATGGGGCAACGTGCCCGCGAAACGATTTTGGAACGCTTTGAACTGATGAAATGTTTACGCAAGCAGGAAGATTTGATGTACAGCTTGGTCAGATAACGGAGTAAAGATTAAATGACTTTTGAAGAATTTATCCCGGCAAAGACGAAAAGTCTTTTGGAATTGACCGGCAAGACGGACGAAAATTTTGAGAGTACGGAGGAAAAATTTCTTGCCGTTCAACCGGACTGCAAATATAAAGTCGCCGAAAATTTATCCGGCGTTGAAGGAAAATTTGAAGTGATTTTGACGGAAAGCCCGGTCATCGGAAAACTTGAAGGAAATGAACTTGACGACTTTATAAAAAAAATTTCCGAAAAACTTGAGCCGCATGGTCTTTTAATTTTCGCGTTGGAAAATCTCGCCTTTGCGGAAAACATTCTCGATATTTTGAAGGGCTTGCCGCCGAAATACAAACTCACTTTGACCCGTGCGGAACTCGGCGACGCTCTGAAAAAATCCGGAATCACGGTTATGAAAAGTATGACCGCCTCCCGGCAAATTGAGGTTGACGAAAAAATAGCGGAGCTGTCGAAGGATAATCCAAAAATTTTTATGTACATCGTCACGGCGATGAAGGATATTCCGGAAAAGAAAGTTTATATCCACACGGTTATCGGTGAAAGTATTGTCTGTGCTCCGCTCAGAGTCCACGCTCCGAACGCTTTTTTCAGGAAAGAGCCGAATGTTTTTGTCAAGTGGCAGCCGATGACCGAACCTTACAAAATTACGTCCGACGAAACTTTCACCGAGAAAATTTTTATCGGGCAAAGGTTGAGTTTGAATACTTTCGACGAGGGCAGAAAGCTTTTCGATCTTGTTGACAGGGCAGGTTATTTGGCGGTCGCGGAAATGGACGATCACCCCAACCTTTGGCAGAAAAGTTACGAGGATAACGGCTGGATAAATTTTGTCGGAGTTCACGCCGTGCAGACTTCAACCGAATACCTTGCCGAATATTTGCGGCAATACAATCCGGTTGTAAAAGTTTTTGCAAACCACCTTCCGAAACTTCCCAAGCCGCGAAATTACGACGAGGAATTTAAAAATAAAAAACGTCCGGTAACGATTTTGTTTGCGGCGTTGAATCGCGACCGGGAATTTTTGGATTTACTTCCGGTTTTAAATCAATTTGCCAAAGACTACGGAAACAAAATTGCCTTCAAGATTTTGGCACGCAGCAATTTATACGAAAAACTTGAAAGCAAAAATAAATCGTTCGTCGGCGATTTGAATTATTACGACGGGCAATTTGTTTCTTACGAACGCTACGAAAATGCAATCCGTGAATCCGATATTGCAATTTTGCCGCTCAACGACAGCGAATTTAACCGGTCGAAATCCGATTTGAAATTTATCGAATGTGCGGGAAACGGTGCCGTTGTTTTGGCATCTGATGTCGTTTATCCCGGAGTCGTCGAAGAGGGAAAAACCGGATTTATATACGGTGACAAAAAGGAATTTGTCCAAAAATTAAAAATGCTTATCTCCTCGCCGGACAAACGCAGAAAAGTTGCGGAGGAGGCTTATAAGTATGTCAGGTACAACCGCCTGATGAGTCAACATTACACGGAAAGATTGGAATGGTATTCGGAACTTTTCGCAAGACTTCCGGAACTTCATAAGGCGACGAGGGAGAGAATCGAAAAACTTGCTCCGAAATTCTCGAAAGAAAATTTCGGCAAGCACGGGGAAATTTTGATACCGGGAAATTAAGGAATCAGGAAAAAAATTACTTTCCACCTTTAAAACCTTGAAAGGGACAAAAATTGGAATACGAAAATTTGACCGGCGAATACAAGCCGAAAGTCATAACTCCGATGATGGAGCAATATTTTGAGGCGAAGGCTCGAAACAAAGACGCATTGTTATTTTTCCGGCTCGGCGATTTCTTTGAAATGTTTTTTGAAGATGCCGTCACCGGATCGCGGGAATTGGGGCTGACTTTGACGAAAAGGCAGGATATGCCGATGTGCGGGGTGCCTTACCATGCGGTTGACAATTATTTGCAAAGACTTGTGAATAAAGGTTACCGGGTCGCTCTGGTGGATCAAACCGGAGATCCGAAAGCAAAGGGCTTGACCGAACGAACATTGACAAAGGTCGTCACGCCCGGAACGATTTTGACCGAGGACACTTTGAGCGATGCCGGAAATAATTATATTGCGGCGATTGCGGAGGACGGAGCCGAAATTGCGATTTCCGGTGCGGACGTTTCAACCGGAGAATTTTTTTATTGTCTGTACGACGGAGCCGGGCGGGAACAAAATTTGTTTGACGAACTTTACCGGCTTATGCCGAAAGAAATTTTGACGGTCGGCGAATTGTCTTTTTTTAAAAATCTTCGCACATTTGCGGAGCAAAAACTTGAAAATACTTCGTTCACAAAATTTGAGGAGGACGAGCCGACAAATTTTTTTGCGGAACACTTCGACGAAAATGATTTGCCGGTTTCCGAACTTGCCGCGAAAATTTCCGAGATTTTGCTTGCTTACATTCACAAGACCGTAAGGACGGATTTAAAACATATTTCAAAAATTACCCGGCTTGATTCGGTAAATCATTTGATACTTGACGCGACGACTTTAAAAAATTTGGAAATTGTGCGAAATTTACGCGACGGATCAAAAAAAGATACGCTGTTCGGGATTTTGGATTTTACCTGTACGGCTCCCGGCACAAGACTTTTGCGGCGAAGGCTGGAAAGTCCTCTGCTTGACGTTGCCGCAATTTCACGCCGGCTTGATTCCGTCGAAGAACTTGTAAAAAATTTTACTCTGCGAAAAAATCTTCGCGAGGCTTTGAAAAACATCAGCGATTTTGAAAGGCTGATGACAAAAATTGAAGTCGGCTCCGCAAACGCCAGAGATCTGCTTGCCTTAAAAGTTTCCATGAAAGTTTTGCCGAAAATCCGGAAAATTTTGTCGGAAGTGGAGAGCGATATTTTGACGGCTTGCCGGGACGGATTGAACGATTATTCTGACGAGGCGGAATTGATTGATGCGGCGATAAGCGAGTCCGCTCCGCTGACGGTGCGTGACGGCGGCATGATAAATTCCGGATTTGACGAAGAACTTGACGAATACCGGAAAATGTCGTCGGACAGTCAAACTTTTTTGCAGGAATTTGAAAACCGGGAAAAACAGCGTACCGGTATCCGGGCATTGAAAGTCGGCTACAATAAAGTTTTCGGATTTTATATAGAAGTCAGAAACAGCGGAGCGGACAAGGTGCCGGAAAATTATATTCGCAAACAGACTTTGACGAGTGCGGAAAGGTATATCACGCCGGAACTTAAAGATTTTGAAACGAAAATTTTGGGAGCGAGGGAAAAAATCGTTTCCATAGAGTACAGAATTTTTTGCAACATTCGCGACAGAATAAAAATGCGTCTGCCGGATATTCAGGAAACTGCAAAGAGAATTGCGGTTATTGACTTTACGGCGGGACTTGCCGAAGTCGCACAGATAAACAATTACACCCGCCCGGATTTGAATATTGACGGGCTTATCGAAATTAAAGACGGGCGGCATCCTTTGGTAGAAAAATTTCAAAGTGCCGGCGTTTTCGTCCCCAACGACACAAATTTATTTCCTTCCGGCAGAAGAATCATGGTCATCACCGGACCGAATATGGCGGGCAAATCGACTTATATGCGGCAGGTTGCCCTGCTGACTCTGATGACTCAAGTCGGAAGTTTTATTCCGGCGGCAAGTGCAAATATTTCGCCGGTTGACAGAATTTTTACCCGGATAGGTGCGGGTGACGATATTGCCGGCGGTCAATCTACTTTTATGGTGGAAATGAACGAAGTCGCTCAAATTTTAAAATACGCCACGCAGAACAGTTTGATAATTTTGGACGAAGTCGGGCGGGGAACCGGAACTTTTGACGGAATGAGCATAGCCAGAGCCGTAATAGAATACATCGACAAAAAAATCAAGGCAAAAACTCTTTTCGCCACTCACTACCACGAACTTACCGACCTTGCCGAAAATTCAACCGGGATAGAAAATTTTTGCGTCGCGGTGAAAGAACGGGGCAGCGAAATTATTTTTCTCCGCAGAATAAAACCGGGCGGAGCGGACAAGTCTTACGGAATACAAATTGCAAAACTTGCCGGACTTCCCAAAGCCGTGATGAAAAGAGCGGAAGAAATTTTGATTTCGCTGGAAAATTCGGAGCCGGTAAAATCGACCGGTCAAAAAAAATCTTCTCCGGAATCCGGCGGCTTGTTTGTATCTCAAAGTTTGCGTGAACTTTTAAAAATCGACATAACGACTTTGACACCGATCGAGGCGATGAATAAGCTGCACGATTTGCAGGAGGCGGCAAAAATAGAATTGGGCGAAAAATAAAAATAAACCGCCGGGAAGGAAAATTTTCCTCCGACGGTTTTTTTGTCGCCTTAACCCTTACCTCTGATTCGCCTGATTGTAGGGAACCTGTTGATTGTAAGGTTGAGTTTGTTGCGGTTGAGCGTATTGCTGTTGAGGTTGTTGGTATGCCGATTGCTGCGACTGTTGCGGCTGATTCATCTGCAACTTTGCCTGCTGCAGAATTTGCCTTGCCTGCTCCAAACCGGCTTGAGCCGCCTGCACACCGCGAAAAGTATCGGTAACGTGGGCGATAAGGCGATCGAAAACCTGATTGGCATATCTGTCCGCGTCGTCTTGAAGTTGCCGTGCATTTTTTTGCGTGCGGTCGATAATCTCGCTTTCCTGCTGTTTCGCCTGTCCCAAAACCATTCTGGCCTGTTCCCTTGCCTGAATAACTATATCGTTTTCGTCGATAAGCTGTTCGGCTTGAAGTCTTGCCTGTTTGATGATGTTGTCGGCTTCCTGTTGAGCGTTTTTGATTATCGTATCTTTCTCGTTCATTATCTCATTTGCCCGCTCAAGTTCCTGCGGTAAATCGCGGCGTAAATCTTCGACAAGGTGAATGAGTTCGTCCTCGTCGATTACGGCTCTGCCGGTCAGCGGCACATGTGACGCACCCGCCACAAGATTTTCTATTCTGTTCAGAGTATCGCGTACTGCCATACTTTTCAACACTTCCTTGAAATTATTTTTGAGTTTTGTTTTGGAGTGCAAACTCCACACACTCCGGGACAAGCCCGTGAACATCTCCGCCGAATTCCGCAAGTTCACGAACTCCGGAAGAACTTATAAACAAAAATTCCGGTGCTGTCAACAAAAAAATCGTGTCTGCCTCCGGTGCAAGGTGCCGGTTCATTTGAGCCTTGTTGACCTCGTATTCAAAGTCTGTCGCGGAACGAAGTCCTCTGATAATTATATTTATGTCGTGTTTCTTTATGTAGTCGGAAACCAGACCTTCACTCGAATCGACGACCAAATTATCTATGTGTACCGTCGCCTCGCGAAGAAGATCCACACGCTCCCGCATATCGAACAGCGACTTTTTTTTGTTGTTCATAAAAACGCAGACAGTCAATTCGTCAACCATCCTTGCCGCCCGTTCAAAAATATCGACGTGTCCGTTGGTCACGGGGTCGAAACTGCCGGTACAAATTGCCTTTTTCATTGTCGTCCTCCTTTGACACACAATCAATTCCGAAATTTATTCCCTGCAAAATATTTCCGCTGCGGTCGTGTGACCGTAACTTATCTTTCTCACGCTTTTAAAATTCGGCGGCACTCCGTCAACAACTTCCTCCGCCCCGTACTCCGCAACCATTATACCGCCGACTTTCAACAAATTCAATTCCGAAACAAGGTTCAGCGATTTTTTCGCAAGTCCGGTTTTATAAGGCGGATCGCTGAAAATCAGATCGAATTGAACTTCTCGCCCGGATAAATTTTTTAAAGCCGGTTCAAAATCCGATTTCAAAATTTCGCAAGCGTCGAAAAATTTTGCCCGCTCCGAATTTTCCCGAATCAAATCTGCCGTCGCCCGGTCGATAAAGACTGCCGCCTTTGCCCCGCGTGACAGACTTTCAAGTCCCAACGCTCCCGTCCCGGCGAAAATATCCGCGACTCTCTCGACTTCCGAAAAATTTATCATGCCGTTCAAAATATTGAACAGCGACTCTTTCACCCTGTCCCCCGTAGGTCGCGTGGACATTCCCGGCGGAGTTTTCAATTTCAAGCCTTTTGCTTTTCCCGTTATTATTCTCACCGAATCTTCACCGAAAAATTTTATTCTTCCCGCATTTAAAATTTCCTGCTTTATTTGAATTGCGTAAAAAATTTTCCGGCGGCAAAATCAAAAAACTCGGCGAAAAAATTTTTTTTCGCCGAGCCGGATTTTTTATCTGTGCAAAATTTTACTTCTGCAAAAGTTTTTCGTAAAGTTCTTTGTATTCGCGTGCGGAATCTTTCCAGCTGAAATTGCCGTTCATCGCATTGGAAACAATTTTAATCCAAACTTCAAAGTTGCCGTAAGTCGCAAGAGCACGTTTCAAAGCGTACATCATTTCATGGGCGTTGTAGTTGGAGAAAACAAATCCGTTGCCTTCCTGCGTGTATTTGTCGTACTGGTGAACGGTATCTTTCAAGCCGCCGGTTTCGCGAACGACCGGGGCCGCACCGTAACGCATGGCGATAAGCTGACCGATGCCGCAGGGTTCGTAATTGGACGGCATGAGGAAAATATCGGATGCCGCGTAAATTCTCTGGGCAAGTTCGTTTGAGAAATAGATATTCGTCGAAACTTTGTTCGGGAATCTCCAGGCAAGCCCTTTGAACCAATCTTCATAAACTTTGTCGCCGGTGCCGAGAAGGACGAATTGGAAATCTTCATGCTGCAAAAGTTCGTCCATCATTCTCACGACGAGATCAAGACCTTTAGCCGCGACAAGGCGGGTGACCATTGAAACGACCGGAATTTTTCTGCCCTGCGGAAGGTTCAGGAGTTCCTGCAATTTAACTTTGTTGTCGCATTTACGCTCATAAGCACTGTAATCGTCGGAATTGTCGTAGTTGACGAAAAGATTTTTGTCGGTTGCCGGGTTGTAAGTGTCGTAGTCGATACCGTTTACAATGCCGTACAAATCATCTTTGCGGCTGCGGAGCAAGCCGTCCAAGTGTTCGCCGAAATATTCGTACTGAATTTCTTGAGCGTAAGTCTTGCTGACGGTGGAAACGAAATCGGAGTAAATGATACCGCCTTTCATGAAGTTGACCGCATCATAAAATTCAAGGTCGCCGTTGTTGAAATATTTCCAGTCGAGTCCGAGAACGTCACTCATGACATCTTTCGGGAATACGCCCTGATATTTCAAATTGTGAATCGTGTAAATGGTTTTAATGTTTTCGTAACGTTCGTCGCCGTTATGCTCAAGTTTCAAAAGAACGCTTACCAAGCCGGCATGCCAGTCGTTTGAATTGATTACGTCGGGGAAGAAGTCGATCGCCGGCAGGCAATTCAGGACGGCACGGCAGAAGAAGGAGAATCTTTCCGCATCGTCGTCGTAGCCGTAAACTCCGTCGCGATAATAATACTCTTCATTGTCAACGAAGTAGTAGGTAACTCCCTCATGTTCGAGTTTGTCTATTCCGACGAATTTTGTACGCCATGAAACATTGATGGTGCCGTCGTAAACGTGTTCCATTTTATTTCGCCATTCTTCGGAAATTTTGCCGAATTTCGGCATAATGACGCGAACGTCCATCCCGGGAATTTTGTTGAGTTCTTTTGGCAGAGAACCCGCACCGTCTGCAAGTCCGCCGGTCTTGACAAAAGGAACAGCTTCGGAAGCAACATAAAGAACTTTCATAAGAATTAAACCTCCCTGATATTTAAGTTTGAATCTTCTCTGTCGTTGGGGGAAGTGTCAAGCCGCCGTTTGCCTTTCGGCTTGTGCACGTCCACAAATTT
>CAJOOE010000198.1 GCA_905236145.1 uncultured Selenomonadaceae bacterium | reverse complement strand
GTCCGGAATGTGGTCGTTGCGGTCAATCCGGTTGACGAAAACGGGGACGGCGTCGCATATCTGTACAAGCCGAGCGAAAACCAAGCAATACCGGCTTGTGCATTGAACAGACAGACTTTTTGCTAAATATTATGAAAGGACAAAAGTTGCTGGTATTGCAAGAGCGTCAATTTCAAGACACTTGCAATATGTACCCGTTCGTTAGCGGGGAATTTAAGCCTGTGGAGCGTTACAGCAAACGTGAGTAGTTTTCTGAGCAATCAGGGCAAAAGCGGACGCTATGAAGCAGGAATGAAACTTAAAAGTTTTTATAACTTTTTGTAAGTTTTCAGTAACGGCGATTGAGATTGGCTAACGACAAAGCGCGTGCCGGAGCGGAGACTGCCGGTGACAAGAAAGGTATTTTGCTTGAGACGGGTACAAACGAGTTTGAGATAGTCGAGTTCAGTATCGGAAAGGTAAATTACGGGATAAACGTTGCAAAAGTGCGTGAAGTAATTCAGCGTGCACCGGTGACCGCAATGCCGCAGGCTCACCCGTACATTGACGGTCTGTTCACTTTACGCGGCAAGGCAATTCCTCTGGTAAATCTTCCGCGTTGCCTGAATGTAATGTCAAATGAAGAATCGAAAAATATTATCGTCACTGAAATCAACAATTTCAACATAGGTTTTTTGGTCGAAAATGTTTCGCGTATCCACAGAATTTCTTGGAAGGATATGGAGCCGGCACCGGAAGTCGGCGATCAGTCCCGCGTCGTCGGTATCATCAAAATGAGCGACAGGATTGTCCTGCTCCTCGACTTTGAAACGATAATCGCGGAGATAAATCCGGAAATAAACGCAAAACTTACTACCGTCGAAGAGGCATCGCAAGATATTATGTCGCTCCGTTCAGATGTTCACGTCGTCGTCGCGGAGGACTCCGGAATGTTGCGGGATCTTTTGGTTACGACTTTGCACGACTCCGGTTACAGATTCGTCCGCGATTTCGGCAACGGTCAAGACGCTTGGGATTATCTGCGTAATTTGGCGACAAAGGACGGCCCCATCGACAAGCACGTCGGCGTAATAGTTTCCGATGTCGAAATGCCGAAGATGGACGGTCACAGATTCCTGAAACTCGTCCGCGAAAACGACAGACTTCACGAAGTCCCGTTCGTACTGTTCTCTTCGCTCATCAACGAAGAAATGAAATTGAAGGGCGAATCACTCGGTGCAAGCGGACAAATTTCAAAACCGGAGATCAGTCAGCTTATCGGACTTCTGGATAATTTGATTTTCGGCAGACCGATAAAGAAACCGAACGAAGATTAAGAAAAGATTTTGACTGAAGGTAATATAAAAAACTCTCCGAAATTTGCCGGAGAGTTTTTTTGTGCAATCTGTCATTTTCAAATTTCAAATATGTCTTTGAATTTCAAATCCGGGAAAAATTTTTTCAGCAGGTGTGGCAAATGTCATAAATTCCGGCACGTTTCAAAGTTTCGACAACTGTTTCGCCGATGTGAGCGACGGTGTCCGCAACTTCAATTCCGACGGCGTTCAACGCCTTAATCTTGTCCGCAGCCGTCCCCTTGCCGCCGGAAATAATCGCTCCGGCGTGTCCCATGCGTTTGCCGGGAGGAGCCTGTCTGCCGGCTATGAAGGCGGTAACCGGTTTATCCGGCATATTTTCTTTAATCCAAGCCGCCGCGTCCTCCTCCGCAGTGCCGCCGATTTCGCCGATCATTAAGACCGATTTCGTTTCCGGGTCATTTTTGAAAAGTTCCAGAACGTCGATAAAATCCATTCCCTTGACCGGGTCGCCGCCGATACCGATTGAAGTTGTTATACCTATTCCGGCGTTCATCAGTTGGAAAGCCGCCTCATAAGTCAGGGTGCCGGAGCGTGAAACAAGTCCGACGTGTCCTTTCTTCTGGACGTTGCCCGGAATGATTCCGAGTTTACATTCGTCCGTCGTCATAATTCCCGGACAATTCGGCCCGATTAAGCGGGTTTTCTTTCCTTCCATATACCGGCGAACTTTTATCATGTCCTGCACCGGAATATGTTCGGTAATGCAGACGACAAGCTCCAGTCCCGCATCAACGCCCTCCATAATCGAATCCGACGCAAAACGAGCCGGAACATAAATTACGGACGCCGTCGCTCCGGTTGCTTTAACGGCATCTTCGACCGTATTGAAAACCGGAACGCCTTCAACTTCCATACCGGCTTTTCCCGGCGTAACGCCGCCGACAATTTTTGTGCCGTAAGCAAGCATTTGTTTCGTGTGGAAAGTCGCCGCCTTGCCGGTAATCCCCTGAACGATAACCTTTGTATCTTTATTTACCAAAATTCCCATTTATGATTCACCTCAAGCCTGATTGACCAGACGGACGATTTCCTCCGCTCCGCCTTCCATAGTTTCCGCCGGAATTACATTTGCAATCGGCGTATCCTTGAGAATTTGCCGCCCGCGTTCGACGTTTGTCCCTTCAAGTCTGACGACGACCGGTACCGGCAGAGATTTTCCGTCCTGCGAAATAATTTTTGCCGCTCCGACAATACCTTCCGCGATAACGTCGCATTTGTTTATGCCGCCGAAAATATTTACAAAAATTCCTTTGGCCTGACCGCCGTCCAGCATGATTTGGAAAGCCTCCGCAATTTTTTCCGGAGTGGAGTCGCCGCCCACGTCCAGAAAGTTTGCCGGTTCCCCGCCGTAATGTTTCAAAATATCCACCGTTGCCATGGCAAGCCCGGCACCGTTGACCATACAGGCGACATTCCCGCCGAGATTCACATAACTCAAGCCGGACGCTCCCGCTCTCAATTCTTTCGGATCTTCTTCCGATTCGTCGCGAAGTGAAACAATGTCCGGGTGCCGGAAAAGTCCGCTGTCGTCAAAATTGAGTTTCGCGTCCAAAGCAATAACGTCCATTTCTCGCGTGACGACGAGGGGATTTATTTCGGCAAGCGAACAGTCTTTCATCAAAAACGCTCTGTATAAATTCATCATGAGTTTTGTAACTTTGCCGATTGTTTCTTTCGGAAAGTTCATTTTGTAAGCCATTCGCGTCGCTTGAAAAGGAGCAAGACCGATCGCCGGGTCAATGTATTCTTTGAAAATTTTGTCCGGCATTTCGGCGGCGACTTTTTCAATTTCCATTCCGCCTTCTTCCGATCCCATCATAACGGTGCGGGCAGTCTTTCTGTCAACCGCAAAACTCAAATAATATTCCTTCTGTATGTTCGAGCCTGCCTCAATCAAAAGACGACCGACTTTTTTACCTTCCGGTCCGGTTTGATGAGTGACCAAAACTTTTCCGAGAAGTTCTTCGGCATATTGCCGCACTTCGTCAAGATTTCGGGCAAGTTTTACGCCGCCGGCTTTTCCGCGACCTCCGGCGTGAATTTGTGCTTTGATGACCGTAACGTCCGCACCGAGAGCCTGAGCCTGTTTTACCGCCTCATCGACGGTAAAAGCAACCCCGCCTTCCGGGACGTTTACACCGTAACCCTTCAGCACCGCCTTACTCTGATACTCGTGAATATTCAAATTGCTCCCTCCCAAAAAGTAAAAAGGCGTACCGGCGACGAATTGAAGAAAAAAATTTTTTTAATCTTCAATCCGTCATCCGTCCGTCAAAAAAATTTGCTCATCTATGTTTTAACACATACACTGTCTGAGATTTATTTTTGTCGTTGCCGCCGGTTTTGATTGAAAAACCGCCGCCGATTTCTTCAACCTGCAATTTATTTTGAGTCGCGTAAACTTTCAACAAAATTCCCGCCGGCTCCGAAACAATATCCGCCGCATTTTTCAAGCCGGCATCGAGATAATCTATAGGACAGCCGGGATCGTAGCCGAACATACCGAGTTCCATTTCTACTTCCGCCGGTTTGTCGATAATTTCATAAGTTTGATTGCCGGAAATTTTTCCCTTCGTCGCACCTTCGGAATAAGCGGAAATTTCGGCATCGGGGAGTACGGAAGAATCGAAAACGAGTTGAGAGGAAATTTCTTTCGGTTCGTCGGATTCGTAAACAATGCTGATTTCATTGTCGTTTGAAATGCTGTAGAGGACGGAAAATTTCTTGCCGTCTTTTTCTGCAGTAAATTTCATTCCTTCGACAAGTTGTTCGGCTTGCCAGAGAACTTTTGAAAAATCCGCCGTGCCGTCAACGTAAACCGTCCCGGCGGCATCGTCTTTTTCAAAGCCGCTTGCGTCCGGATAAGTTTTCAAGACAAATTTGTTTGCAAAACTCTTGTCGCGAAAACGCACGGAAACAATTCTTGCACCGAAATCAGTAACTTTCAATTCGTTGCCTTTTGTGTTTCGGAGTGTGTAAATTGCAGCCTCGCGTCCGTCGGAAAGTTTACCGAAAGATTCTTTTTTGAAATCCGGCATTTAAAATCGACCTCCTCATAAATCGTAGAACCCATTTTCGATTTATTCAACGCATTTGCAAAAATTCCCTGCCGCCGCCGTTTTTTCACACGGTAAATTTTTTTTTTACCCGGTTCCACGAAAACCAAAAGAGTCGCCGAAAAGTTTTTTTCGACGACTCCGGAAATTTCGATTTTAAAATTTTATCAGCCGAGAATCAGGAGAGATTCATGAGCTTTGACGCTTTGACCCGCCGCAACGTTGAATTTTTTGACTGTGCCGTCGGCATCTGCAGTAATTTCGTTCTGCATCTTCATCGCCTCAAGAATGAGGAGAACGTCGCCGGCTTTGACTGCCGCACCTTCAGAGGCAACGAGTTTTACGATTTTGCCCGGCATCGGAGCGTCAATGGAATGTTCGCCGGCACCTGCCGCAACTTTTGCGACCGGAGCCGCAGCGGCTTTCGGAGCAGCCGCCGGAGCGGGAACCGCCGCTTTCGGAGCCGGAGCGGGAGCCGCACCGCCCGCACCTTTCACTTCTTCAACCTCGACTTCGTAAGTCGTGCCGTTTACCGTTACATTAAATTTTTTCATAGACATTTTAAATTTCCTCCCGATTTTTTAATGACGACTCGTCTTTGCAACGAATGCCCAATTTTGATTCCGTTTGATGTTGACGGCGGTAACTCTGCAGGTTCCGCCGGTCACTTGAGAAATTGCCGCAGAGATCGCCGCAACAATTTCGGGTTTCACTTTAGACGGTTTCTTTGCTGTCACAGTGAACTCCTCCTTTGATTAAAGCGGAATGTTTCCATGTTTCTTTGCCGGCCCGGATTCGCGTTTGCTTGCCAGAGCGTTGAGGGCGGTAATTATCAGCGGACGGGTTTCGCTCGGTTCGATGACCATATCGGCATAACCGCGTTCCGCCGCCTTGTAAGGCGTTGCAAATTCTTCAACATATTCCGCAGTTTTCTGCTCTTTGTCCGGGTCTTTGCGGAAAATGATATTTGCCGCGCCGGCAGGACCCATAACC
>CAJOOE010000197.1 GCA_905236145.1 uncultured Selenomonadaceae bacterium | reverse complement strand
TTTCCCACGTCGATACCCGCCGCAGTCAAAAGAACTTGCGGATTTTCTGCCAAACTTTCAGCCATTTTCAAAAATTGCTTTTTAAAAATTTCCCCGCCGAATTTTTCTATGACAGCCGTTTGACTTTCCATGGCGAAAACGACTATATAAGCAAGACTTCCCGGCTCCCGGCTTTCCAAGTCTTCCAAGACAATCGGTGCGTCGTGTTCCATTTTCGGGACGTTGGGCAGATTGTATCGGAGGTCGCTGTAAGCCATGTGTTGAACCATTTGAAAATGTTTTTTTCTCATTCTGCTCCGGTAGTACAACGCACCGCCGAGAATCGCAAGGAAAATCATAACGCCGACAATGACTCTGCCCGGATAATGATAGACAATCCACTTCGGCGTAATTCGCGAGGAAATTTTTTGATGTCTTACAAATGCGGAGTTAATGAAATCCGGAGCAATATGATTTATTTCCTTGTTGAGAATATGCCAGAGAAAAGGATCGGCATTTTCCTCAACGCCCAAACTTATGGCATCGGAGTAAGGAGAATTTGACGAAATTTCAAGAGCGTAAGATTCGGTATTTTCAAGCAAAATTTGAGCCGCCGCACGGGGTATGTAAACAATATCCGCCATTCCGGAATTTACCGCCCGGATACCTTCCTCAAGCGAAGAAACATAAACTCTTTTCAATCGCGGATATTTCGGCTCGATAAAGGTCTTTGTGACAAACCAATCCGGGACACAGGCGACAATCGGAGCACTTGACGGATCTTCAAAATAATCCGGGCGGGTCACGGGAACATAATCATATTTCAAATAAGACCGGGTGGGTTTCGCAAAAGTTCCCGTTTGTCCGTAATCGCAAATGGCATCGGCGACAAAATCTATTTCGCCGCGTTTCAGCAAATCGTAAAGTTCTTCGACGGTTTTTGTTTCGACAATTTCAATTTTCGTGTTTAAATCGACGGAAATTTTTTTGATTATGTCCGGATAAACTCCGACCAAGTTCCCTTCTTCGTCCCGGTATGCGTAAGGTTTGATCATGGTAAAAATTCCCGCCCGGAGTACATCTTTTTTCTTCAAATATTCCCTTTCGTGCAATCCCAAGACGAGCGGAAAACCTTTGTTGCGAAGATACTTTCTTGAAAGTCTTTCGCGAATGTCCGACTGACTCAAAAGCATTGCGTCCATAGCCAAATTCAGACGTGCCAAAAGTTCCCGGCGGTCGGAGCGGACGGAGATTCTGTAACTTTGCCTGTCGAAAAGTGCGACGACTTTGCTTGCCTCATTCGGATTTGTCATCATGTCTATGTAACCGTCAATTTCTCCGGAATAAAAATCGGCGGTCATATCCTTATAATTTTCGTAGGTTACAAGTTCGTAAGTGAAATTTTCGCCCTTTGCAATTCCGGGAAGTGACGGCGTGGGATAATTCATTGACAAAGTGCCGAGTTTCAAATGTTCGCCGTCAATTTTTTTGTCGGTCACAAGTTCCGCGAATATATAGCCGACGACGTGATCCGTTCTCCGGGAATTTTCCAATTTTCTCCAATCTCCCGGAATATTCGGAGCCATGTCAATTTCGCCGCTCTGCAATTTTTCGGACATTTCTTCCCAACTTACGACCGGAACATATTTAAATTTGCAATTCATATAATTCGCCAAAAATTCCATATACTCATAGCCGTAGCCGGTATTGTGTCCGGGAATGTCTTGATAGAGAAAACCGATTTCCGGCATATAACCGACTTTGTAAGTCACCTTTTCGCCGGTAAGCATATCAAACGAAGTAACTTCCGGCTCCGGTTCCGGGTAAGTCTGCCGGGAATAATTCTGCCGGACGTTTTGCCCGGGCGAGCGGATATTGTTTCTTGCCGGCGCACTTTCGGCGGAAAAATAAATCGCCGTCCCGGTAAGATTTATTACTGCGAGCGTTGCCAAAAAAATTTTCAAAGCCTTACGCATCTGTTTCAACTCCAAAATTTTTTAATCGGCAACTTATTCTGCACAGGTTAAAAAATTCCTTTACCGTGCGGCAATTCAAAATTTTCATTGAAAATAAATTTCCCGGAGTTTTAAAGAATGGTGCAGGATTTTTCAAAGATTCGCAGAAAGTCAAGCGAAGTTTATATGCGTGTAAAAAAACGCGGAAAGGGAAAGGGAAATTTTTAGGAGGAGGAAGAGTCAATGAAACTTAAGCAGAAATTTATAGTGCTTGCCGGACTGTCGGGCTTGCTTTTGGCAATAATTTCGATAGTCGGATATTATCAAGCCTATACCAATCTTGAAGAGAGCGTCGAAAATGAATTGAAGGCGACGGTCAACGCGAGGGCGAATCAACTTGACGGCTGGCTGTTGACCAATGCACAGGTAGCAACCGGTGCGGCGAATTTGATGACCGCGTTGAACGGGAACGACACAATAGCAAATATGAGCGAAATGCTCAGTTTGGCGGACGGCAATTCCGGAATTTTGGAACTCGGTGTCGGCAACGAAAAAGCATTTTTTCAAGGCAGACAGGCGGGAAACAAAACCGGTACGACGGATCCGCGTCAACGCCCCTGGTATTTGACGGCAAGAGATGCAGGTAAAACCGTTTTCACCGAGGCATACGTCGATAAATTTACAAACGAACTTGTTACAAGTGCGGTTGCCCCTTTCAAAAACAACGGACAATTTGCCGGTTCCATTTTCGTCGATATTGCACTCAAAACTTTGAATGACGAAGTAAAGCACCTGACTTATCGCGGTGAAGGTAAGGGAATCATTGTTGAAAAAACCGGTAAAATTCTTGCGTCGTCCGGCGGCTCCGAACCGATGAGCGAATTTAAAAGCGTTCCCGGACTCGGCACCCATTTGGACGAAATGATTCAGAACGGCGAAGGAATGTTTGTTATCGAAGAAACCGGCGACACTCCGGAACAGATTTTTGCTTACACGACGGTTGCGTCGTCCGGCTGGCTTGTCGGTGTCGGTGTCGATTATGACTTTGTTTTCGCGTCCGTCCAAAAAATGCGTCTTATGTACGGTCTTTTGACTGTTTTCGGTCTTGCACTCATGATTTCCATGTGTATGAAGTTTGCGTCCAACATCACGACTCCGATTTCCGAGCTTGAAGCCCACGCAACCGAAATGAGCAAGGGCAATTTGGCGATGAAAGAAATTGAAGTCCGCACTTCGGACGAGATCGGAAGTTTGACTAGTGCATTTAACACGATGAGTCACAATTTGCGTAACCTGATAGTAAAGATGGCCACGACTTCCGAACAAGTCGCCGCATCTTCGGAAGAACTTACCGCCAGTGCTCAACAATCTGCGGAGGCATCCGTACACGTTGCGGAAACCGTCGGCGAAGTCAGCCGCGACGTAAATCAGCAGAAAGAGGACATCGGCTCCGCTTTGGAAAATATCGACCTCGTTTCAAGCGATATAAAAGTCATGGCAGACAAAGCCGCGAACGTTACAACGACTTCCGAAAAAACTGCAGAGGCGGCAAAGACCGGCGAAAATTTGATGGAAGAGGCCGTTTCCAAGATGAGCAGCATAGAAAAATCCGTTCTCGCGTCTGCGGAAGTCGTCGAAAGACTCGGAGAAAATTCCAAGCAGATCGGTCAGATTGTCGATGCGATCGCGTCAATCGCGGATCAGACAAACTTGCTTGCCCTCAACGCCGCCATTGAGGCTGCCCGTGCAGGTGAACACGGTCGCGGTTTTGCGGTCGTTTC
>CAJOOE010000196.1 GCA_905236145.1 uncultured Selenomonadaceae bacterium | reverse complement strand
CAAAGCCGAAATAATTTTTTCGCGTTCAAATCCGGAGCCGAGCAGAGAATTCAACAAAGTCTTTCTGCGTTGACCGAAAGCACCGCGAACGACTTTTATAAAAAAATCTTCATCGGAAACTTTTTTCGGATATTCGCGAACGTCACAGACGACGACGGAACTTGTGACTTCCGGGCGGGGAAGGAAAGAGTCCGGCGAAACGTCGAACGCGATTTTCACATTTGAGCGAAATTGTACCGCGACCGACAGCGAGCCGTAAGTTTTGGAGCCGGGTTTTTCGATCATTCTTTCCGCAACTTCCCGCTGTACCATTGTTACGATTTTTGTTATCGGCAATTTTTTTTCGAGTAACGTCAGCAAAATTTGCGTCGTTATGTAGTAGGGCAAGTTTGCGACGACTTTGAAATTTTGAGGCATAAGTTCCTTTAAATCGACTTTCAAAATATCTCCCTGCACGAGCCGGAAATTTTCGTAGCCCGCCAAAGTTTCCTTCAAGACCGCCGGCAATTTTTTATCCAGTTCGACGGCGGTAACTTTCGCTCCCGCCTCCAAAAGCCCCTGCGTCAATGTTCCTATTCCCGGTCCTATTTCCAAAACTTCTTCGCCCGGCAGAATTTCAGCCGCCGCCACGATATTTTCCACGACCGCCGGATCAATCAAAAAGTTTTGTCCGAGTCTTTTTGAGGCACGGAGTTTGAAAACTTTTAAAATGTGTTTTGTCGCCGATACGTCCGATATTTTCGGGTGCATCAAAATTTATCACTCCTCTTTTTTCAGACAATCAAGCAAAAGCTCATTGTCCGGACGCAATTTTATCGCCGAACGCAAATAACTTCCGTCCAATCCCGGAAAATTTGAACAGTCGCGAAGTAAAATTTTTTTCTCCCGCACTTCTTCAAGTACCTTTAACGCCCTTTCCGCCGACTCAAATTTCAGCAAGACAAAATTTGCCGGCGAATCAAAAAATTTTATGCCCGGAATTTTCTTCAAGCGTCCGATAAAAAATTCCCTTTCCGAGTCAAGAATTTTTCGCGTTTCGGAAATAAAATTTTTGTCGTGCAGAGCCGCAACTCCGGCTTTCTGTGCCAAAAAATTTACATTCCAAACGTCTTTGCCGAAATTCAATTTCTCGGCAAATTTTTTTTCCGCGACGGCAAATCCCAATCTCAAACCGGGAATCGCAAAAATTTTTGTCAAAGACTGCACGACCGAAATATTTTCCGAAATCAAATTGCGGACGGAAATTTCTTCGGTGAAGTCAATGAAAGACTCGTCGATTAAAATTTTTGTATGTTCGGCAATTTTTTTTATTTCGTCCGGTGAAAGCAAAGTCCCGGTCGGATTGTTCGGCCGCCCCAAAATAACGCAGTCGGCATTTTGATTTTTTATCAGCCGGACAAGTTCGTCAACGTCGATTTTAAAATTTTCCTCCGCACGGGTGAAGAAAAAAATCACTTCGCCGCCCGCCGCCCTTGCCGCCCGTTCATATTCCGAAAAAGCCGGCTCCGGGATTATGACTTTTTTCGGTCGCAGGGTGTTCATATACAAATAAAAAAATTCCGTCGCACCGTTCAGCAAAATCAAATTTTCCGGTCGAACGGCATATCTTTTTGAAATTGCGGCGGTCAATTCTCTTGCATCGGCATCCGGATAATTTATGACGCCGTCCAAATTTTTCGAGAGAATTTCGCGGACGGCGGGCGGCATACCGAGAGGGTTGATATTCGCACTGAAGTCAATCCTCTCCGCCGCTGTTCCGTCCCCATCGTAAATCCTGCCGCCGTGTAAATATTTTTCCATGTCTTATTCTGCTTTGCGGGCATTTTTCGCCGCACGTCCGCGAGTCGTTCTGTCCAAAACGGTTTTGCGAAGTCTTATGCTTTTCGGCGTGACTTCGACAAGTTCATCGTCGTTTATGTATTCGAGTGCCTGCTCCAAACTCATGATACGCGGCGGGACAAGTCGGATCGCCTCATCCGAAGCGGTCGTTCGCATATTCGACGCGTGTTTTTGTTTGCAGGGATTTATGTCAATATCGTTTTCTCTGGAATTTTCGCCGACAATCATGCCTTCGTAAACTTTTTGACCGGGTTCAATGAACATAACGCCGCGATCCTGCAAATTGAAAATTCCGTAACCGGTGGTTTCGCCTTCCTCAAAAGCGACAAGACTTCCGCGAGAACGTCCCGGAATATCGCCTTTGTAAGGTTCGTAGCCGTGAAAAACGTGATTCATTATCCCGTTGCCCTTCGTACTCGTCAAAAGTTCGGAGCGGAAACCGATAAGACCGCGAGCCGGGATCAAAAAGTTCAAACGCATATATCCGGCAACTTCATGCATATCTTTCATTTCGGCTTTTCTTCTGCCGAGCGACTCCATGACCGTCCCCATGTATTCCTGCGGGACTTCGATCGTCAAATTTTCTATCGGCTCAAGTTTCTGCCCGTCAACCATTTTGTAAACGACTTCCGGCTTGCCTATTTGCATTTCGTAACCTTCGCGTCGCATTGTTTCGATTAAAATTGACAAGTGAAGTTCGCCGCGTCCGCTGACTTTGAAAATATCGGCGGAAGTTGTTTCTTCGACACGCAAGGCGACATTTGTTTCAGCCTCTTTGAAAAGTCTGTCGCGAATGTGGCGGCCGGTGACAAATTGACCTTCCCGCCCGGCAAAGGGGCCGTTGTTTACGCCGAAAGTCATGCTCAAAGTCGGTTCGTCAACGCGGATTGAGGGAAGTGCCTCCGGATTTTCGACATCGGCAACGGTATCGCCGATAGTTGCCTCAGTCAGTCCGGTCAACGCGACAATTTCGCCTGCCTCCGCCTCTTCCGTTTCCACGCGATTCAAGCCGTCGTAAGTGTAAACTCTGCCGACTTTCGCCCGCTTGACTTCTCCTTCGCTGACAACCGCGACTTGTTCACCCGGCTTGATTTTTCCGCGTTGAATACGTCCGATAATAATTTTTCCGACGTAATCATCGGCAATCAAAGTTGTTACGACCATTTGCAGAGGAGCGTCGGCATCTCCTTCCGGTGCGGGAATTTCCTTTATAATCGTTTCAAGCAGCGGTTGCAAATCGCCGTCCTCGTCGTCCGGATTTAATTTTGAAATTCCCGCCTTTGCCGCCGTGTAAATCACCGGGAAATCAAGCTGTTCGTCGTCCGCGTCCAATTCCATAAAAAGTTCCAGGACTTCATCATAAACTTCATCGACGCGGGCATCCGGTCTGTCAATTTTGTTTATTACGACAATCGGCTTGAGCTTATGCTCCAAAGCCTTACGCAAAACATATTTTGTCTGCGGCATGGGGCCTTCAAACGCATCGACCAAAAGCAAAACGCCGTCAACCATATTCAAGACGCGTTCGACTTCGCCGCCGAAATCCGCATGACCCGGAGTATCGACGATATTTATTTTTACGCCCTTGTAAATTATCGCCGTGTTTTTCGATAAAATGGTGATTCCGCGTTCGCGTTCCAAATCGCCGGAATCCATTACGCGTTCGGCAACGTGTTCATTTTTGCGGAAAATGTGACTTTGCTTGAGCATCGCATCGACCAAAGTCGTTTTGCCGTGATCGACGTGAGCAATGATTGCGATATTTCTTCTTTCAGAATTTACTCCCATAAATAAAACTTTCCTCCAAACTCTTTACAAACTCTTTATTTATTTGAGTTTTTAATATACACAAAAAATTTTATCCGGTCAATAGAAAAATACGGCGTTCGAGTCCGATCCGATTGAATGTGAATTTGACCGAAGTATGTCAAGGCAAAAATTTATTGTTTACATATCGAAAAAATAATGTTATACTTCAAAACGTTTAAAAAAGATGCGGTTTAATTTGGAGAGTGGGCGAGCCGTCCACTCTTTACTGTTGTATACCGGAAAGGAGTGCGGGAATGTCTTCCGGAATTGAAAAGAAGGTTGAAGAAATCGCGTTGAAAATTATCGAAGATACCGATTTTGAACTTGTGGACGTGGAATATGTCAGGGAACGCGATTGGTATTTGAGAATTTTCGTCGATAAGCCCGGCGGCATAGATTTGGACGATTGCCAAGACTTGAGCGAAAAAATCGGTGCCGTTCTGGACAAAGAATCTGTAATAAACTCCGCATACATTTTGGAAGTTTCTTCGCCGGGAATAGATCGCGTATTGAAGAAGGACAAAGACTTTATCCGCGAGAAGGGAAAAAAAGTTGACGTTACTCTTTACGCACCGATTGACGGACAAAAAAATTTGACCGGAATTTTAATCGGACGGGACGAAAAAATTTTGACACTGGAGGAGTTTGAACCTTTGCCGATTGAAAAAGTTGCACAGGTAAGACTTCACATAGACTTTTAAAAAGATTTTTGCGGAAAGGGTTGAAGTCGGAAAAAAACTTTCCGACGCGAATATAAAATGATTTTGAATTTTTAAGGGAGGATTGAGGTCTTGGCTATAAGAAGATCAAAAAAAGCAGCCGGAGATTCGGACGCGGCATTTCTTGTCGCTCTTAAGGCTCTCTGCGACGAAAAAGAAATTGCCCCCGATGTTTTGTTTGACGCAGTCGAGTCCGCTCTGGTATTTGCTTACAAAAAAAATTTCAACACGGATCAAAATGTTGAAGTCGCAATCGATCGCGAAAACGGCACTTTTCACGTCTATGCTTTAAAGCAGGTGGCGGAGGAAGTTTCCGACGAAATTATCGAAATTTCTTTGGCGGACGCAAAGGCGATTGACGAGAAATTTGAAATCGGCGACACGGTACGCATTGAAGTCACGCCGAAAAATTTCGGAAGAATCGCGGCTCAGGCGGCAAAACAAATCGTCGTTCAAAAAGTTCGCGAGGCTGAACGCGGAGTTATTTACGACGAATTTGCCGACAAAGAAAATGACATTGTAAACGGTACCGTCTTGAGAATCGAGGACGGGAATTTGGTTGTCGATATAGGCAAGGCGGAGGCTTTGCTTGTGCCGAGCGAACAAATTGCCGACGAAAGTTACGGCGTGGGGGATCATGTCCGGGCTTACGTTGCGGAAGTGAAGAAGGGTTTGAAAGGCCCGCAAATTTTCCTTTCCCGCACTCACCCCGGATTTCTGAAGAAACTTTTTGAGGCGGAAGTCCCGGAAATTCACGAGGGAATAATTGAAATAAAATCCGTTTCCCGCGAGGCCGGTGCCAGATCAAAAGTAGCCGTTTACTCCAACGATCCGAATGTCGATGCTGTCGGCTCCTGCGTCGGACAGAAGGGAATCAGGACGCGGGCGATTTTGGAAGAAATTTCTCCGGAAAAAGTCGATGTAATTCAATGGAGCGAGGAGCCGGGAATTTTCATAGCGAACGCCTTGAGTCCTTCAAAAGTCGTCGCGGTCTTTGTAAATGAAAATGAAAGAACTTCCCGCGTGGTCGTTCCGGACAATCAACTCAGCTTGGCGATAGGTAAAGAGGGACAAAACGCCCGACTTTCCGCAAAACTCACCGGGCGAAAAATCGACATAAAGAGCGAAACTCAAGCGTTGACGGATCCGCCGGACCCGGATATGCAGGAAGTCGATATTTCGTCCGCTACCGGCTTTACCATGTCCAGAGAGGCAATGAGAGAAGCAAGGAAGGCGGCAAGAAAGGCGGCAAAAGCCGCAAAGAAAGCAAGAAAGGCGGCTGAAATCGCGGCAAGAATCGCGGAAGAGGCAAGACTTGCGGAACAATCCGAACAAACCGAACAATCCGAACAAACAAACGTTGCTCCGGAAAATCCGGCTGTCGAACAAAAGGATGATTCGCAGTGACGGCAAGCGGTGAAAAGAAAAAAATTAAAATGCGATCCTGCGTTGCCTGCCGGGAAAGTCGGCTGAAATCCGAATTTTTGCGGCTGGTCAGATCTCCGGAAGGCGAATATTTCATTGACGAAACCGGCAAGGCAAACGGTCGCGGAGCATATATTTGCAAGTCAAAAAAATGTGCGGAGGCGGCAAAAAAACGTCGGCAATTCGACAGGTCTTTCAAAGAAAAAGTTCCCGCCGAAATTTACGATAAAGTCACAGCCGCATTGGAGGAGTCCGGAAATGAATGAGAAAAGTTTGAAAAATATTTTGGGACTCGCCCAAAGAGCACAAAGACTTGTAAGCGGAAATTTTCAAGTAACCGACGCAATTTCAAAAGACAAAGTAAAAATATTGATATTGACGACGGACGCAAGTCCTTCGACAGTCCGGGAATTTGAAAAATTTGCGGAAGAAAAAAATTTTCCGATCGCAAGAGTTTTGACAAAGGAAGATTTGGGTCAATGTTTGGGCAAAGAAATGCGGTCGGTTGCGGCGATAACGGACGAAGGTTTTAAAAAGTCCGTCGATAAAATTTTAAATAATTTTTCCGATAAGGAGAATGAATGATATGTGAAATCAGAGCGTCGGAGCGGAAGAGTGTTTTTCTCCGCCGAAATATGGAGGTGGCTTTATGTCGAAACCGAAAACACCGGAATACCGGATTTATCAACTCTCGGAGGAATTTAACAGGGACAGCCAATTTTTGATCGATTTTTTGAAAAAGCATAAAATTAAAGTCAAGAATCGTTTCAGTGCGATTGACGAGCAGGCTTACGAACTTTTGAAAAATTCGTTCCCGCGTCGCAAGCCCAAACCCGCAGAACAAAAGCCGGAGGAAGTTAAAGCGGAAGAGAAATCCGAAACTTCGGAAAAGAAACAACCTGAAGGCAAGTCGGACAAAAATCAACAGGAACAGGGGCAAAAGCAAACATCCGGCGAAAACGGCAACAAAAAATCCGGCGACCGGAAACCCGGCGAGAATCGCGACAAAAAAACCGGTGACCGGAAACCCGGTGAAAATCGCGGCAAAAAATCCGGCGAAACTTCCGATAAAAAATCCGAAGAACAAAAGCCGGTTGAACAAGTAAAACCGGAATCCGGCGGCGAGTCCGAAAATCAAAATTCCGAAGACGGCGGGAAACGTCGTCGCCGCCGCAATCGTCACCGCAAGAGTGAAGAGTCCGGAGAAAATGAAGGCGGCGAAAATTCGCAGGTTGAAGAAGAAAAACGCGAAAAACCGACCGATACACGCGGTGAACGCGGCGACAGAAACAATCGCCGGAATCGGGATCGGGACAAAGAGGACGGCGGCGGTCGTGCTCAACAGAATCGCGACAGAAATCGCCGGCAAAGCCAAAACTCCAAACAAGACAGCGGATTAAATCCCAATGACCGCCGGCAGGATCGTCGTCCTCCGAGAAAAAAGAAAAATCGTCAACAGCCGGCTCCGGTTCATAAAGTCGAAATTGCCCGCCCGACTCATATCAAAGTCGGCGAAAGTATAGCCGTCAAAGACCTTGCCAGCAAAATGAGCTGCACGGCGGCGGAAGTCATCAAAAAACTTCTTATGATGGGCGTTATTGCCGGAATAAATCAGGAAATTGATTTTGACACTGCGGCACTTGTCGCGGAGGAGTTCGGAGTTACGGCCGAAGAGCTGCCGCCGGAAGTCGATCCGACTTTGATACCGGAAATCGAGGACGCTCCGGAAACTTTGAAATTCCGTCCTCCGGTCGTCACGGTCATGGGTCACGTCGATCACGGCAAAACTTCACTTTTGGACGTTATCAGAAAATCTTCCGTAACCGCAACCGAGGCGGGCGGAATAACTCAACATATCGGTGCATATCATGTTATGTGCAAAGACAAAAAAATTGTATTTTTGGACACTCCGGGTCACGAGGCTTTTACCGCCATGCGTGCCAGAGGAGCTCAAGTTACCGATATTGCAATTTTGGTCGTCGCTGCCGATGACGGAGTTATGCCGCAGACCATTGAGGCGATAAACCATTCAAAGGCGGCGGGCGTTCCCATTATCGTCGCAATAAACAAAATAGACAAGCCCGGTGCAAACCCGGAGAGAGTCAAACAGGAACTCATAGAGCATGAACTTATTCCCGAGGAATACGGCGGAGATACAATCATGGTTCCGGTTTCCGCGAAAAAGAAAATCGGTATAAACGATCTTTTGGAAATGATCTTGCTTGTCGCGGAAGTCCGGGAACTCAAAGCCAACCCGAACAGAGAGGCTCGCGGCGTTATCATTGAGGCACAGCTTGACAAAGGACGCGGACCGGTTGCTACCGTTTTGGTGCAAAGCGGAACTTTGAGAATAGGTGATTCGATTGTTGCCGGTACGACTTTCGGAAAAGTCCGTGCCATGATAAACGATCGCGGGGACAATGTGAAAAAAGCCGGTCCCAGTGTTCCGGTTGAAGTCTTGGGACTTAACGACGTTCCTGCGGCGGGTGACCTTCTTGCCGCACTTGACGAAAAACTTGCAAAGTCGATAGCTGAACACAGAATCGAGCGGCAGAGAACGGAACTCATCAAGTCGAAGAAAGTTTCATTGGACGATCTCTATAAACAAATTCAAGCCGGTGCGATTAAGGATTTGAACATTGTCGTTAAGGCAGACGTTCAAGGTTCTGTTGAGGCCCTCTCAAGCTCACTTCTCACCTTGAATAAAAATGATGAAGTACGCGTTTCGATAGTCCATTCCGGAGTCGGTGCGGTCAACGAATCCGACATTATGCTTGCCTCCGCCGCAAATGCTCTGATTATCGCCTTCAACGTTCGCCCGGACGCAAATGCAAGAAAAGTTGCCGACGCGGAGAATATCGACATAAGAACTTACCGGGTAATTTACGACGCGATTGACGACGTAAAAGCGGCAATGAGCGGTATGCTTGCTCCGAAATATAAAGAAGTCATTCAGGGTCGCGTTGAAATTCGCAAGGTAATGAAATTTTCAAAAGCACTTGTCGCCGGCTCTTACGTCTTGGAAGGCAAGATTCACAACAATTCAAAAATCCGCATACTTCGGGATCACGTCGAAATTTTTGACGGGGAAATTGATTCTCTCCGCAGATTTAAAGACGAGGTCAAGGAAGTTGCGGCGGGTTACGAGTGCGGAATTTCCATCGTCGATTATCGGGACTTCAAAGAAGGCGATATTATCGAGGCTTACACAATGCAAGAAATTGAAGTTTCTCTCTCCGACGTAAACAAGGATTCGGAGGGCTGACGGATGGCAACGCAACTCAGAAGAGAAAAATTGCAGGAACTCATCAAGCAGGAAATAAGCAAGATGATTTTGACGGAGATAAAAGATCCGCAAATAGGTTTTGTCACGGTCACCGGTGTGGAAATGACCGGCGACCTTCGCGAGGCAAAAATTTATGTCAGCCTGATGGGAAATGACGAGCAGGTAAAAAATTCTTGGGAAGGCTTGCAAAATGCTTTGACTTTTTTCCGCCGTGAAACGGGCAAAAGGGTGCGTCTGCGTTTTACTCCGAAACTTTCTTTTGCACTTGACAATTCGCTTGATTACGGCGAACATATTCAGAAACTGTTACTGCAAATTGAACGAGAGAACAAGGAGCGTGATACGAATGAACATAACTTTGCCGGAGGCGGCGGAGAAAATTCGGGCGGCAAATAAAATAATTTTGACGGCTCACATAATTCCGGACGGCGACGCAGTCGGAGCCGTTTTGGCGATGTATTTCGCTCTGACTTCGATCGGCAAAGAAGTTTTCTGTTTCATTGACGACACGATCCGGAAAAATCTTTTGGAAATGCCTTCCGCCGAAAAAATTCAAAGACCTTCGGACGGCGAAAAAATTTCTGCGGATTTGCTTGTGGTTTTGGACACTTCACCGGACAGAATCGGCAAAGTCAAAGGCATTACCGACGCACCGATTTTGAATATAGATCATCACGTCACAAACAAGGGCGGAGATTTCGATTTGTACGTCGAACCTTCCGCCGCCGCCACCTGCGAAATTGTCTTTAAACTTCTCCAAGAACTTGACGTAAAAGTTACAAGGGAAATTGCCGTCTGTCTTTACACCGGAATGGCGACCGATACCGGATTTTTCAACTATTCAAATACAACGCCGATGACTTTATTCACTGCGGCGGAACTTGTCGAGGCGGGCGTAAAGCCGAACGAAATTGCCGAACAAATGGAAAAGAAAACTTTCGGCGATTTGAAAGGTTTAAATGCCGCACTTCAGACAACAAAACTTTTCTTTGACGGCAAGGTTATCGGAATGTTCGTTGCGAGGAAATACGCAAAGACTTTGAACACGACCGAAGGATTTATAGATTTGATCCGGGTGGTTGACGGAGCGGACGTTGCATTTTTGCTGACGGACAAGGACGAAAATTTTTGCCGTGTGAGTATGCGGTCAAAGGGCGTGGACGTTTCCGCGATAGCAAAAAGGCTCGGCGGCGGCGGTCATGTCCGGGCGGCGGGTTGTACGATCAACAAAAATATGGACGAGGCAAAAGACATTTTAATAAAGGCAATCGGCGAATATATGATTGAGGAAGGTTGGCTGTTGCCCGAAGAATTTTTGGAGGACAAGGAAACGGCTTTGGACGATTTTGAATACTCGGAATCGAATTGAAAAATAAAAATCCTTTGCGTGTCGGGAAAAAAATTTTTTTCACCGGACGCAAGGGCATTTTTTTTATCGAAGTGCGGCGTTAAAATTTTGTTGAGATTAAGCCGGTTTTTTTGTATAATGTGAAAAATTTTTGGAACGAATTAAAAAAAGACGTTGAATAAAGGGGGTTGATTTTCATGGACGCTTTAATTTTGTCGCGACTTCAATTTGCGATAACGACCGTGTATCATTTTTTGTTTGTACCCGTGACTTTGGGACTGTCGATTTTCGTCGCCTTGCTTGAAACTTGGTATGTAAACAGCGGCAGTTACGATGAGAGATTGAAACTCAAGAAACTTGTAAAATTTTTCGGAACGATATTTTTGATAAATTTTGCGATGGGTGTCGTGACCGGCATTGTCCAGGAATTTCATTTCGGAATGAATTGGTCGGAATACGCGAGGTTTATGGGAGATATTTTCGGTGCCCCGCTTGCTTTGGAGGCTCTGACCGCGTTCTTTATCGAATCGACTTTCATAGGGATTTGGATTTTCGGGTGGGACAAACTCGGCGAAAAAATGCACTGCCTTTGCATTTGGCTTGTGGCGTTCGGAAGTAATCTTTCCGCCTTTTGGATTTTGGTTGCAAATTCATTTATGCAACACCCGGTCGGCTATGAAATTCAAGACGGGCGTGCGGTTATGACAAGTCTTTTCGACTTGATAACAAATCGTTACGTTTTCGGCGAGTATACACATTCTTTCTTTGCCGGAATTTCAACGGCGGGATTTTTGGTTATCGTCGTCAGTGCGTGGAAGATTGCGAGCGACGAAATTTCCCGCGAAATGTTTGTAAGGACTTTGCGGCGGGCGGTTCTCTTCACATTTATCGGAGTTGCCGGCGTAATGGGAACCGGTCACTTGCACGCTCAATATTTAAACGTTGCCAATCCTATGAAACTTGCGTCTTTCGAGGCTCTTTGGGAAACCGAAAATCCGGCTCCGTTCTCCGTCTGGGCGAATATAAATCAAGATGCCGGCAGAAACGATGCGGAAATTTCAATCCCGAAAGTCTTTACCTTCATGGTTCACAATTCTTTTGAAGGCGAGATTAAAGGGATAAACGATCTTCAACGCGAGTCAATGGAGAAATACGGCAGCGGTTATTATGTTCCGGACGTTACCGGATTGTTTTGGAGTTTCCGCATTATGGTCGGTGTCGGCGGCTTGATGATGTTGATCGTTTTCGCAACCGGGATTTTGGCTTTCTTTCAACGCGACAAACTCAAGGAATATTCCTGCATTCTGAAAATGATGCCGCTCCTTTTGCCGCTCCCGTTTATCGCAAATTCCGTCGGCTGGTATATAGCCGAGGCGGGTCGTCAGCCGTGGATCGTCGTGGGACTGCAGAAAACGGCGAACGCCGTCAGCCCGAATCTTTCAAGCGGCGAAGTTTGGATAACGCTTGTCGGTTTTACCGCCGTTTATTTGGTGTTGGCGATTATTGCAATTTTTACCGCAATTCGATTTATAAAGAGAGAAACTTTGGCTTGAACGAACGGAGGAAAAATTTTTTATGAATGTTTTGATTATCGGCAGCGGCGGGCGTGAAAATGCAATAGCTTTTAAAATTTCTCAAAGTTCCCTGCTCAAAAAACTTTATGCCTTGCCCGGAAATCCGGGAATTGAAAAATTTGCCGAGTGTGTTTCCGGAATTTCGCAAGATGACAATTCGGCGATCGTAAATTTCGCCCGGAATGAAAAAATTGATTTTGTCGTCATAGGGCCTGAGGCTCCGCTGGTAAACGGGCTTGCCGACGAACTTGACCGGGCGGGAATAAAAGTTTTCGGTTGCAGTGCCGCCGCCGCCCGTTTGGAAGGCTCAAAAATTTTCGCAAAAAATCTGATGAAGAAATACAATATTCCGACGGCAGAATTTGAAACTTTCGACAATCCGGACGCGGCGAAAAAATATATTCGCGAAAAAGGCGCTCCGATTGTCATAAAAGCCGACGGACTCGCGGCGGGAAAAGGCGTTATCGTTGCCGAAAATCTTGACGACGCACTTGCGGCGGTTGACGAAATGAAAAATTTCGGTGCGGCGGGAAATAAAATCGTTGTCGAAGAATGTATGATCGGTGAAGAAGTTTCACTGCTTGCCTTCACGGACGGAAAGACCGTTGTCCCGATGGTCGCGGCACAAGATCACAAAAGAGTTTTCGACGGCGACAAGGGTTTGAATACCGGCGGCATGGGGGCTTATGCACCGGCACCGGTTGCAAGCGAAAAAGTTTTGAAACTTGCCGAAGAAAAAATTTTGAAACCGGTTATCGCCGCTTTAAATTCGGAAGGAATAATTTATCGCGGTTGCCTTTACGCCGGATTGATGATTGTTGACGGAGAGCCGAAAGTCGTGGAATTTAACGCACGTTTCGGAGATCCGGAAACTCAAGTCGTCCTGCCGCTTTTGGAGTGCGATTTGCTTGAAATTATGCTTGCCTGTGTCCGGGGAACTCTTGCAGACAAAAAAATTTCCCGGAGTAAAAAAAGTGCGGTCTGCGTGATTGCGGCGAGCGGCGGTTATCCGAAATCTTACAAAAAAAATTTGCCGATTGAGGGAATAGAAAAAGCTGAATCTCTCGGAGCGTTGGTTTTCCACGCCGGCACCGCGAAGAAGGACGGAAAACTTGTAACTTCCGGCGGCAGAGTTTTGGGAATTACGGTTATTGACGACGATTTGAAAAAAGCCGTCGAACACGTTTACAAGTGCATGGAAGTCATAAAATTTCAAGACATTCACTACAGAAAAGATATTGCCGCAAAGGCGATGAAATATTTGAGCGATTGACGAAGGGAGTTTTTGCAAGTGACCGTCACTTTTGAAAAACGGGTTCATTTTTACGACACGGACGAAATGGGGGTCGTCCACCACGCAAATTATATTCGTTGGTTTGAAATAGGACGCGTGGAATTTTTGCGGGCGATCGGAATAACTTTGAAAGATTTGATGTCGGACGGGATTTTATTCCCGCTGACCGAAGTGAACGCAAAATTTATTCATTCCTCCGATTTTGACGACGTTCTGGAAATAAAGACGACCGCGACCGAGTTGACAAAAGTCAAAATGGCGTTCGATTATGAAATTTCAAGAAAGAGCGACGGAAAAATTTTGGTAACCGGTCACAGTCAAAACGTTTTCACGAAAGCTGAAACCGGCAAAATTTCCCGTCTGCCGGAAAAATATTATTCAAAACTTGAAAAAGTTTCCGCCGAAAAAAATTGAAGGAGAGTTGCTTTAATGAATTTGAATTATCGGAAAGACTTGGACAAAATGCCTTCCTATGACGGCACGGAAAGAGATTACAGGATTAAAGTCAATGCGAACGAAAGCACTTTGAATTTGCCGCCCTTTGTCGAGGAGCGGGTAATTACACGACTTTCGCGAATTGCCTTCAATCGCTATCCCAACGAAGAATATTCCGACCTTGCCGAACAGATTGCAAGAAATTTTTCCGTCGATAAATCGCAAATTGTCATAGGCGGCGGGTCGAGTGAAATTATTGAAAAAGTGTTTTTTGCGTTCGGCGGTTCTCCGGACAAAAAAATCGTCTTTCCCGTTCCGAGTTTTTCAATGTATAAAATTTATGCGAAGGCGGCGGAGGGCGTTGCCGTTCCCTTTGAACTTGACGAAAATTTCAATCTTGACCCGGACAAATTTATTTCGGCGGTAAAAAATTCCGGTGCAAATTTGGCTGTCGTCTGCAATCCCAACAACCCGACCGGAAATGCTTTGACCGTCGAGCAGATCGAAAAAATTGCCGCAGGAATCGACTGTGCTTTTTTGCTTGATGAGGCTTACGTCGAATTTTACGGAAAGTCTGCGGTAAATCTTGTGAAAAAATATCCGAATTTAACAGTTGCCCGAACTTTTTCAAAGGCTTACGGAATGGCGGCGGCACGCGTCGGATATATGATCGCCGCTCCGGAAGTCGCAAAGATGATCGGAAAAACTTTTATGCCTTATCACATGAATGTCTTGAGTTTGGCGGCGGCGGACATTGTTTATCAGATGAGAGATGAATTTGTCCCGCGAATACAGGCGACCGTTGCGGAGAGAAAGAGAATTTTCGACTTGCTGAAAAATATTCCGAAAATCGAGGTCTTTCCCTCCGAAACGAATTTTATTTTGATTCGCTCGGAAAAATCGGAAGAACTCAACGCAAAACTCGAATCTTCCGGAATAGGGGTAAGGCATTTTTCTCCGGACGCTCCCGGCTTGAAAAATTGCCTGAGAATTTCAATAGGCACTCCGACGGAAAATGATGAAGTTTTTGCGGCGATAAAAAAATTTGTTGCGGAGAAATTGAGATGAGAAAGTCGGAATTGAAACGCGAAACGAAGGAAACAAAAATTTCAGTCGAAATAAATCTTGACGGAGAAGGCAGGACGGAAATTTTTACCGGGATCGGTTTTTTCGATCACATGATGAATTTGTTTGCCGCCCACGCCCGTTTCGATTTGAAAATAAAATGCGACGGTGACATTGAGGTTGACGGTCATCACAGCGTCGAGGACATAGGGATAGCTTTGGGTACGGCTTTCAAAAACGCACTCGGCGACAAACGCGGGATAAATCGTTACGGCACTTTTTATTTGCCGATGGACGAATCGCTTGCCTTTGTCAGCCTGGATATAAGCGGCAGACCGTTTCTTGTTTTTGACGGCGGGAATTTCGCTCCGACTGTCGGAAATTTTGACACGGAACTTGTCGAAGAATTTTTGCGGGCGTTTGCCTTTAACGCCGGAATAACTCTGCACGCAAAAATTTTGTACGGAAAAAATTCTCATCACAAGATAGAGGCAATTTTCAAGGCGTTGGGTCATGCTTTGAGAATTGCGACGGAGCATGATTTGAGAAATCCGGATATCCCTTCGACGAAGGGAATTTTGTAGCAGACGTTGACACTCTTATCCTGTTCAAATTTGAATCGTCGGCACCGATCGCGTGTCCGGCGAATTTTTTTGCGGCGAGTATGTATTCGACGGCGGCGGCTGAAATTTTTTCGCCCGGATTTAAAATCGGTATTCCCGGCGGATAAAATGTAATTTCTTCCGCACAAATTTCGCCGACGGATTTTTTCAAATCGACAAATTTCGTTTCCGCAAAAAAAGCGTTTCGCGGCGAAATTTCGACCGGACAAATTTCCTGCGGCAAAGGCGGCGGCAATTCAAATTTAAAATCGCCGCGAATTTCGGAAAGTTTTTTCAAGCCGTCGCAAAGTTTTTCCGTCGTGAAATCGTCGTCGGCGTAAGTTATCAGAAAAAGCAAATTCGCCGCGTCCGAAAGCTCGCATTGAATTTTCAAATCGTGACGCAAAATTTTTTCCGCCTCAATCCCGGACAAATTCAAGCCGGTAACGTCAACGGTAATTTTAGTCTTGTCAAAGCCGAAATTTTTCACTTCGTCGAAAGTTTTCAAGCCGGCAATTTCGTTTACACGCCGACGGATTTTCTCCGCAAATTTAATCGCGGCGGAAATTTTTTCCCCACCGTTTTCCTCAAGCTGAAGCCGTGCAATATCCAAAGACGCAAGCAACAAATAATTCGGGCTGGTGGTCTGCAAAAGACTTGCCGCCCTTTGTACTTTTTGCCGGGAAATTCTCTTTTCGCGAATCATCAGCATTGAAGTTTGAGTCAGAGAACCCAAAATTTTATGCGTGGATTGAGCGGCCGCATCGGCTCCGGAATTTATCGCGGACGGCGGCAATTTTCCCGAAAAATTCAAATGTGCCCCGTGTGCCTCGTCAACCAAAAGCAACATTCCGGCAGAGTGCAAAATTTTCGCAAACTCTTTCAAATCTGCCGCGACCCCGTAATAATTCGGAGATACGCAGATTAAAGCCTTCGCCGCCGGAAATTTTTCGACCGCCCTCCGTACCGTTTCCGGTGTCAAGTTGAGCGGTATTTTCAGTTCCGGCGAAAATTCGACGGGCAGGAAAATCGGAACGGCTCCGGACAAGATCAAGCCGGAAATTACGGAGCGGTGAGCGTTTCGCGGAACAAAGACCGAATCGCCGGGTGAGAGTGCGGAAAAAATCATTGTATGAATTGCTCCGGTCGTTCCGTTTACCATAAAAAATGCGTCGTCAGCTCCCCAAAGTTTTGCGGCGAGTTCTTGAGCTTTTTTTATGCAAGTTTGCGGGTTGTGCAGGTCGTCCAATTCTTCCATAAGCGAAACTTCCCGCCGCAACCCTTCCGGCGTTACAAGTTCCTTTAAAAATTCGTGAGCACCGCGTCCTTGTTTGTGTCCGGGCGTGTGAAAAGCCGCCGCTCCGTCAGCCGAATAATTTTTCATCGCGTCGAAAATCGGCGAGTTCAAAATTTAAAACCTCCTTTCAATAAAATGTTACCCAAACAAGTTCAGCCTTGTCCACGATTTGCGGCAAAATTTCCGGCAGATTCGCAATTTTGACAAGCCGCCATTTGCCGTCGATTTTTTCAAAAGTAAATTTTACTTCAATTTGTCCGACGAAATGCCCTTGCAGAGAATTGTCGCCGGAAAAACCCGCCGTGACCGTCGCAATATTGCCGTCAATTTTTGTATCGGTTATTTCCGAGCCGATCGCGTCAAAAATTTTCTTAAATTCGCAGGCTATGTAAGCCTGAGGATTGTCCTCCGGATTTTCCGGCTCCGGGATTTTCATAAAATAAGCGTCCCGGACTCCTTTCAAAAAATCCAAATGCCGCTCTCTGTGGACTTGGTTATAATTTCTCAAAAAATCTCCGCCGCGTTTGAAATAGGTATCGTCCGGATATTTCGCGGAGTATTCGTCACAGCGGGCGGCAAGTTCCGGAGTGATTTCGTCGTAAGTCGCGGCAAAAAATTCGTCAAGGTTTATTCTCTCCGAAAATTTTTGAGAATCGCGTTCGGCAAGCGACAATCCGATTTCTTTGAAAGCGTCCTGCGGAGTGTCTTCATTGCCGCACCCCGCAAAAATCAACGGTAAGGCAATCAGCAACGCAAGATTTAAGAGCAATTTATTCATCAAAAAATTTTCCTCCCCAAAAATATTCCGGCGGGAATTATACCGGAAGTTGACGGAATTGCACAGAATTTTTCCGGAAATTTCGTTCCCGGCTTGAAAAATTTGCATTTTGTAAAAAGCGGTGTTATAATTTTTCCGCAGAGTTGAAATTTTTATTTTTTTTATACACCTTGAGGAGGGGTTTCATTATGGCAAAAGCTGCCAATGTTTTTGTTTTTTTTAATTGCGACGAGGCAAAGAACGAATCATCAATGAATTTTTTCTACAATCATGCCGTTTACAAAGATACCAAAACTTCCCGCAAAACTCTCTTGAAAAAAATTCAGGGAGAACTTGATGAAAAACGCATACAAATTGACGAAGGAAATATGGCTGAAGTCGAAAGGCTGATCCTTGACGGCGATCCGGTCGAGGCGGGCAATTTGATTCGTTTCGGTGCGATAAAAGTTGCCGAATGTTATTGATTTGAGGTCACAATGTTAACCGAAAAAAAAATCGCACTCTTTATCGATGCCGACAATATTTCCGCAAAGTACGGAAAACAAATTATGGATACTTTGCAGGAACGCGGGGAAATTTTTATCCGGCGTATTTACGGCAACTGGGAAAAAAATTCTCTGCACAAATGGAACGAAGTAATTTTAAATTACGGTCTTCTTGCGGTTCAACAGATGGATTTTGTCGCGGGAAAAAATGCGACCGATATGTCTTTGACAATCGACGCGATGGAAGTTCTTTACAGAAATCCGGCGGATATTTTTGTAATAGTTTCCGGCGACAGTGACTTTACTCCGCTTGCCGTTCGACTTCGCGAACGGGGAGTTTATGTCATCTGCATGGGGAGCGGCAAAACTTCCGCCTCCTTCAGAAGTGCCTGCAACGAATTTATTATTTTGGACGATTATGCCGGAAAAGATATTTCCGCCGAGACGGAAAAATTTCAACCTGCCGCTCCGGTAAAATCCGTTCCGAAAACTCAATTGCCCGCCCGGACAAGGAAAACCGGCTCCGCGACGATTGAAAAGAAATCGACCGTTGCAAAAAGGTCCGGCATCGCAAAAAAAATTTCCGGCGACACAAAAGTCAGCATTTCTCCGAAAACTCCCGCACCCGTTTCAAAAGTCGTTTCCGTCAAGACAAAAAAATTGACGCTTAACGACCGGTTTGTTATGTGCGGGAAAAACGGTATGCGAAACCCGAAAAAGAAACTTATGCAGAT
>CAJOOE010000195.1 GCA_905236145.1 uncultured Selenomonadaceae bacterium | reverse complement strand
TGGGTCGTCGATTTTCCGATGTTTGAATATGTCGAGGACGAAAAGCGTTACAAGGCAATGCATCACCCGTTCACCGCTCCGCGAGAAGAGGACGTGGAATTTTTGCTTTCGGATCCGGCGAAAGTCAAAGCCAACGCTTACGATATAGTTTTAAACGGCGTTGAAGTCGGCGGCGGCAGCTTGAGAATTTATCAAAGCGATTTGCAGGAAAAAGTTTTCGAGGCAATCGGTTTGACGAAAGAGGAGGCCCGGGCTAAATTCGGTTTCCTCATGGACGCTTTCGAGTACGGCACTCCTCCGCACGGCGGTATTGCTTTCGGTCTTGACAGACTTATAATGCTTATGGCTCAAAGAAAATCAATCCGCGACGTTATCCCCTTCCCAAAAACTCAAAGTGCGGTCGATCCGATGAGTCACGCTCCGAGTGAAGTGGACGAAAAACAACTTCGCGAACTCTACATAAAAACCGTTCACAAAAAATAAGTGAATCGGGGAATCGGTAATTTCACGATATGTCATGAAAATATTTTCAAAAATTATTTCGGTCATCGTTGCGATTTTAATTTTCTTTACGCCGGCGAAAATTCAAGCGTCCGACGGGTGGACTGTGGCGGCGGAATCTTTGGGGGTTCTTGCCGCTTACAAGTCCGCACTTGTCTCAATGCTCCGGCTTGGAAACAATGTTGACGCTCAAATGGCGGCGATGCGGCAGGACGCAAAATTAAACGGCACCGACAAAAACCGGCGGGATATTGAAATTGTCGATAATGTCATGACACGGCTGATAAATTCCGGCGGCTATGAACTCCGGGCAAATTCTCTGCCCTTTGTTTGGCACGTCAACGACGAAGAGAAATTTAACGCCGCCTGCTATCCCATGAATTACATAACGATAAATCGCGGCTTGGTTAAAGTTTTCAAAGGTGACGAAAATCAACTTGCCGCCGTCCTTGCTCACGAAATGACACACGGCACGGAACAACATTCCGCAAAAAATTATGCGAAGGCAATCGCTCAACAACTCGGAGCCATGATGGTCGGAATAAATGTTGAGCGGGGAATAGACTGGAATAAATTGGGCGGCATGGTCAATTATTCGATAGCAAAAAGTATAACCGTGCCGACTGAGTACGAGGCCGATGCCGGCGGTTTTTATATTATGACCGATGCCGGATTTAATCCCGGCGGCGGTGCGGCGGCTATGGCGAGAATGGGTTATTATCTCCGGTACGAAACGCGGGATTTTTTGGAGTTCGACGCTCACGACAAACCCTCCGAAGAAACTTTCAGCGATCACCCGGATACCGATTTACGCGAGAAAAAACTTGCCGAAATGATGACAGATTATTCCTGCGGTCACGTCGAAGTAAAAAAATTCGACAGGCAGTATAAAGTTTACGTTGACGGACGGGAAGTTTTTACCGCGACAAACAATTCCGCCGATTACAACAACGCCGCCGAACGGGCTTACTATTTCGCCGGAGGATTGGCAAAAGGTTTTCATGAATATGATTCCGTCGAAGGCTGGAATTTTCGACCGGGTGCGGCGGGTCACACGGATTTTTTGACCGGCGACAAAGTTTACAGGCAAGTCCGGGAAACGGCTTTTATGTTTAACTTGGGCGAAAAAATTCGCTTTGCCGTCGAAACGGCTTATCAAAACGAATACCGGCAAAATTCCCGGCGAAAGTTTAAAAATATCGAAATTGCCCGGCGGCAATATTTGGAACGCATAAAATTTGAATCGCTCAACGCAGACGGATCACTTGCCGAAAAACTCCGGATAAATGCCGACGTTTACAACGATTACGGCAAAGGCGAATTGGCTTTGAAGGAAATTGAACGGGCGATGGCTGCGACGAATCAGGACAATATTCCGGAATGTCTTGCAATTCGCGGACGGGCAAAGGCAATTTGCGGAGATTACGACGGAGCACTTGCAGACGTAAATTCCGCAGTCGAAAAAGATCCCGCAAACCTCTTCAATTTTTTGAACCGTGCAGACGTTCGGCGAATGAGGGGAGAGCAGGAACTTGCCCTTGCCGACATTGACCGGGCTTTGCAGATTGATGACAAAGTCGCGGTTTCTTACAAATTGCGGGGAGAGATTTACGACGAGATCGGCGACAAGGTGAAAGCGGAGGAAAGTTACCGGGCTTGCTATCTTGCGGCGAAGAAAAATCCGGAGTCGATACCGGAAGAATATTTGAAAAAGATTGATCCGAAGGCGGCGGAAAAACTTCGCAAGCAAAAGGAGCTTGAGAAAAAGAGTGGGGAGAATTAAAGATGATTGACGATGAGATTTTTCAAAAGGAGTTGGCGGCAAAACTTCTTCAACAATTTTTGCCGACGGACAAGGTTGAAGAGATTATGAGCGGCAAGACCGATGCCGACGAAAAAATTTTTGAACAGATGAGATCGGATATTGTCGAAAAAATGTTTCCGAATATTTCCGGCGGTAAGAAATCCGAAAAGCCGACGGAAAATCTTACTGCGGAGAACAAGGCAAATATTTTAATTGAGGCTTTGCCCTATATTCAAAAATTTTACGGAAAAACCATTGTCGTAAAGTACGGCGGCAACGCGATGATTAACG
>CAJOOE010000194.1 GCA_905236145.1 uncultured Selenomonadaceae bacterium | reverse complement strand
GTCAAAATCAATCTTGACGGCAAAAATGTTGATACGGAAAGTTTCAATAATATTTTGTCGAAATTAAACGGACTCAATTCACAAAATTCATTGTCGCAAGATGAAATCGCGACTTTATCCGGAGATTCAAAAAGCGTTGACCTTTCGACTGTCGGAATAGCGGCGGGAATTTTGACGGAAAGTGCGACGGCAATAGCCGCGAATTTGGCGAAAACGGAAATCGGAAAAGCCGTTGCCTCCACCGCAATAGGGAAATTGGCTGGCTCGTTTGTCCCGGTAATAGGCCCGATTATAACGGTTGTCGGTGTAATAAGTGCTTTGGGCAAGGTTTTCGGCGGAAATAACGACAGGGAAAAACTTGAGGCAAAACTCACGGCACAAAATGAGGCGGAACGCCGCAGAGTTGAGGCGGAAATGCAAGCCCGGCAGGAATTGAACCAAAAATGCCGTTATCTTGCCGACAATATTTCGGACGAATTGAAAGCTGCCGCAGATAAGGGAATATCGGAAATTTTAAGCAGGTACGAGGAACCTTTCAAAACCGAATTGAGAAATCGGAAAGATGAAAATGAACAATTAAGCGAAGATATTTTAAAACTCCGCGAAATTATCAACGAATATGATTTGTTGAGCGTCGAACTGGGAGCAAGATAAAAAAATCCCCCGCTTGCCGGTAAGCGGGGGTTAAATTCAGTAAATGACTTTGCAGGAAATTTTGGAAATAACGCCGTTGAAAACCTTGAAAGTTATTTTCATTGTACGATCTTTGCTGAAATATTCGTACTCCGTTCCGTCGCGTTCGACATCAACATCGTCGGCTTTGCCGTAAGCCTTATTCAAAACTTCGGCATTTTGACCGACAGCAACGCCGTCGGGAGTAACAAGGGCTCCGCTGCGTGTCACGACTTTTTCGACGATATTCGGACGCTCGTCGTCAACTTCGACTTTGAAATTGTTGTAAATCCAATCTTCGCCGCGTTTGGAGTTCGGTTGACCGCAGATGTTCACCAATTCGGCAGTCGTCATTCCGGGTACAATTTTCCCGAGTGCAATTTTTTCTGTCGGCACGGACGCAAAACTTATCGAAGAACACATAAACATTATCCCGCCGACAAGAGCCGCAAACTTTTTCATCGTAATCTCTCCTCAAAAAAATTTTTTTTCAGAACGCCGGGACAATGGCACCGTTATACTTTTCCGTGATAAACTTCTTGACTTTTTCGGACTTGAGAGCGTTCAGAAGTTCTTTAATCTCCGGGCGTTCTCCGTCACCGTTGCGAACGACGACTATATTGACGTATGGCGAAGTGCTGTCCTCTATGAAAAGAGCGTCTTTCATCGGATTGAGCTGAGCATTCATCGCAAAATTGGTATTTATTATTGCGATATCGACATCTTCAAGAGTGCGGGGAAGTTGAGCCGCCTCTACTTCACGGACTTTGAGATTTTTCGGATTTTCGGCAATATCTTGAACTGTCGCCGTTTCGTTGGCACCGTCTTTAAGTTTCAGCAAATCCGCCTTCGCGAGGAGAAGGAGAGCACGACCGCCGTTTGTCGGGTCATTCGGAATTGCAACGGTCGCACCGTCCGACAAATCTTTCAAATCCTTGATTTTTTTGGAGTAAATGCCCATCGGCTCAATGTGAATACCTGCGACATTTTCAATCTTCATTTCCTTATGTTCTTTTACAAAGTCTTTCAAATAAGGTTCGTGTTGGAAAAAGTTTGCGTCGAGTTCCTTGTCATTGAGTGCTATATTCGGTTGAACATAGTCGTTAAATTCGATAATTTCAATATTTACGCCTTTTTCCTTCAAATCCGGTTTAATCTGCTCCAAAATTTCGGCGTGAGGAACCGGAGTCGCTCCGATTTTAACGGTTGTTTCTTTACCCGCACCGCCGCCGTTATCGCCGCCGCAGCCCGTCAATAAAAGTGCCGCCGCCAATCCCAACATCGCAAAAAAACTTTTCTTCATTTCAAAAAAACCTCACTTTCCACCTTACAAACCTTGCAAACCTTTCCACCTTTTTACT
>CAJOOE010000193.1 GCA_905236145.1 uncultured Selenomonadaceae bacterium | reverse complement strand
TCCGGTAACTTTCCTCTTTCGCACTGATAATCGAAACTCTCATCGAATCAAGTCCGGCATCGACGATTTTTTTTATTCCTTCGGTAAATCCGGCATTCGTGTTTATGTTTATCTGACCGGCGGAGGTTTCGGAGCGAATTTTTTTAATCGCCGTGCTTATAATATCGGCTTGCAGGGAAGGCTCACCCTCACACCCCTGACCGAAACTTATAATTCCTTCCGGTGCGGTTTTCAAATGATAAATTCCGAGCGAAGAAATTTCTTCCGGCGAAGGCTTGAATTTTATCCGGCTTTGGGGGGAAGGACAACATTCCGCCGGCTGGAGCGAAATACAACCCAAGCAATTTGCGTTACAGGCGGGAGAAGTCGGCACTCCACATTCCCAACGCCGATAAAATAAATTTTGAGCGGTCAAGCAGTGCCAATTCACCGAACAATTTTCCAAATGAGTGACAAGCCTGTTTTCCGGCAAATCTTTTTTGACCCGGCGAATAAATTTTTTCAAATCCCGCGTGTTGTAGGATTCCGGATCCCACTTGTGATTTTCGTCGCTGTAAATCGCGGCGGCATAAATTTCGTCGCGGTAGAGTACGACGGCGGTATATCCGTAGAGCGGCAAAATTTTTGCACCGGATTTTTTTTGAAACGCCGGCAAATGAGTCCGAGTATATCCCTGCGGCAAAATCGCGGAAACCGCCCGACCTTTCAGCCGGACAAATTCGCCGTTCTTCAAGCCGACCGCCGTCCTCTCCGGCAAAAACATCAAATCCGCACTGTCCGGCAACTTTATCAAATCTTCCGGCTTGAGTTCAAAAATTTTTTCGCCGACCCTGCCGACTCCTTCAAATCCCGGAGCATCAAAAATTTCTCCGTTCCCGTCCGCATACAACGCAGTTATCTTTTTAATTTCAAAAACCTCCCGGAAATTTTATCGTCTGCATTTTACCGGTTCCGTGAGAAAAACGCAAAAAAATTACGGAAAAGATTTTTTGTCGATCGGAAAATTTTTCGATACTGTTTTTTCAAAATTTCCGTGAAAACAAAATTTTTTTGCAGGGAATTTGTGGAATCGGCAGAAAACAGGATTTGACGGCAGAAAAGTGAAAGGACGTGACGATGTGAAATTCGGGCAAATTTTGGCAACGGCAATTTTAATATCGGCGATAAATTCCGGCGTTTGTTCGGCTGACGTTAAACTCGGAGATACCGGAGCCGAAGTTGCCGAAGTCCAAGAATATTTGATTGCCCAGAGTCTTTTGGAAGGAAAGGCAGACGGAATTTGCGGCAAGAGTACGGTAAACGCGATAAAAACTTTTCAGGAGGCAATCGGTCTGAAGGCGGACGGAATTTGCGGACCGGAAACTTTCAAAATTTTGAAGGCCGCCGCGACCGGTGAAATTGACATAACGACAATGATGACGGATGAGGCACTCGGGATTTCTCCGGGAAGTTCCGGTTTGCCGCTCGGCACGGGAAGTTCGGGCAATAAGGTTGCGGAAGTTCAAACGCTCCTCATAAACTTGGGATATTTGAGCGGGACGGCGGACGGGATTTTCGGAAACGGAACTGCGGACGCTTTGAAAAAATTTCAGGCGGCAAACGGATTGACCGCCGACGGAGTTTGCGGCGAACAAACTTACAACGCACTGAAGAACGCGAAAAAGCCGGAAACAAAAACTTCTTCCGGTTCCTCGACGACGGCGGAATTTTTAAAACCCGGAGATTCCGGCGACAAAGTCAAAGAATTGCAAACTCTTTTGAAAAATTTGGGATATTTGGGCGGGACGGCGGACGGAATTTTCGGAAACGACACGACGGCGGCTCTGAAGAAATTTCAGGCGGCAAACGGATTGACCGCCGACGGAGTTTGCGGCGAACGGACTTTGAAACTTTTGAAAGGCAGTTCACAAAAATCCTCGTCCGACGGCTCGACCGGCTCAAATAATTTTGAAGTTTCCGAAGTTGTTTTAAAGACGGGGGATTACGGCAACGAAGTAACAGAATTGCAAAATATGTTGATCGGTCTGGGCTATCTTACCGGAGTTGCGGACGGAGTTTTCGGAGATGCCACAGCCGCCGCAGTCAGAGGTTTTCAAACCGCACAGGGATTTCCGGCAACCGGAATTTGCGACAGGAAAACTTTGAATAAATTGAACGATCCCGGAGCGAAGGCGACTGCCTTGCCGACTGTCGGAGAATATGCGGAGATCGGAGCGGTTATAAAACCCGGCATG
>CAJOOE010000192.1 GCA_905236145.1 uncultured Selenomonadaceae bacterium | reverse complement strand
GAGAATGTCCAGGCGGCAGAATCCACGATCCGTGACGCTGACATGGCAAAAGAAATGACCAACTACACGAAGAACAACGTTCTCTTGCAGGCGGCTCAGTCAATGCTTGCTCAGGCTAACCAAAACTCCAGCGCAGTCCTCAGTCTCCTTCAGTAATTGACGACTGACCGGAACGGCTCGCAAAAAATAAAGTCCGCAAATAAAGCGGAATAACATGATCCCGCAAGGGAGAATGTCAACGGTAAGTTAAAAGAATCTTTATCCGATAACGCGTGTTAAATAAATGGCGGCCGTTGACTGACATAAAAAATCGGTCAACGGTCGCTTTTTGCAATCATTCTTATCATTGTTTTTATAAATCCGCTGTTACGGCGGTCCGACGGGATCGCTTGTAATAGAAAGTTGTTTTTTACTACCTGTGACCGCCTTCCGGGAAAGGCGGGCGGTCATCACCTTCTTTTTAAAAAAATTCGATACGATAAAGATAAAAAAAGTTCGGCTCTCTTGCCTGTGTGCAAGGGGGTCGGATTTTTTTTATCGGCTAAAACCGGAAATTTAAAAGGGACTCCCCAAAAAATTTTGAGGAATCCCTTTTTGATTTTCAAAACCGATTTAAATCCGTCAAATCAAGGATTTACGATTTCTTTCAAAGATTTGCCCGCTTTGAAGGACGGAAGTTTCGAGGCTTTGATTTCGATGACTTCGCCGGTACGCGGATTGCGACCTTTGCGAGCACTGCGTTCACGATTCTCAAAAGTACCGAAACCGATAATTTGAACTTTGTCGCCCTCTTTCAGAGCGTCTTTAATGGACTCAAAAACCGCGTTCACCGCTCTGTCGGCTTTTTTGCGATCAAGACCTGCTTTTTCCGCAACGTTTGCGGTCAATTCTGTTTTTGTCATAAGATTTTTTCCTCCTTTGAATTAAATACCCGGAGAATTTACCGGAATAATTAACAAAAATCAAGTTTTTTTTAAACCGAAATGTCAATGTTGTTGCCGAGTGCCGGATCGAGACTTTCGACCATTTCCAACGCCTCATCAACCATAGAGACATCCGATTCCATCGCCATCTTCATGACGGCGATACCCATGTCCTGCTGAACCTGTGCTTGGTGCATGTTCACGGACAACGCCGCAATACTCATATCCATTTGAAACACTCTCCCTTCCTTGAACGGCTTTATATTAACACACGCCGCAACGCCGTGCAATACATTTGAGCAAAAAAATTAAGGAATTTCGGGATATTTTTACATTTTTTCGGCAAAAACCGGAAATTTCATTTCAACGCCGGATTTATTTCCGGAAAAATCGCTTCCAAGCATTTTTTAAAGGCTCCGCGTCTTGCCCGGAGTTCGCTTGTCTTTGAATCTTCTTCTTCGGTTATCGAAGTAAATTTTTGTATTCCGGCTTGCGTGACATAAAAAGCGTTGATTGTGAGCGAAACGCGGGAACGATCTTTTCCCTTTTTCCGTCCGTGCGTATCGACAACGGAATCTTTTATCACAAGGTAAACAATGCCGGCGTAGCCCGAAGAACGTGCAAAGGCGATAAAATCTTCCTTCGTCGGCGTACCTTCTTCAATCAAACCCTTTTCAAACCAATATTTTTGATATTGATTTTGAATTTTGTTGCCGGCGACAATTTCACGCCCGGAAGTCGGTTTGAAAATCTCGGTAATCGCCTTTGTAAAATCTTTTGTCTTGTAGTCCGCAGAACCGACTATAACCGCCGCAATTTGTTTGCCGGTGTTCCTCTCGGCCGCCTCTGCGGAAAAAGCGACGGCAACAAGGCAGAATAAAATCGGAATGACAGCAAAAATTTTTTTCATGACAAATTCTCCTTTGCCTTAAACTTTGTTTCAATTCAAACGCATTAAACTTGCCTGCTCGCGAAGTTTTGCTATTCTGTCCTCAGTGGCGGGGTGAGTCGAAAAGAGTCCGGTCAAAAACTTCTTGGAATTTTCAAGCGGATTTACTATAAACATATGAGCGGTTGCGGTGCCTGCTTGAGGCATGGGAGCGTAATTTCTCGCGTAAAATTCGATTTTTTCAAGAGCACTTGCAAGATAAAGCGGATTGCCGCAAATTTCGCCGCCGCTTTTATCCGCGTCGTATTCGCGGGAGCGTGAAACAGCCATTTGAATGAGCATGGCGGCAAAGGGAGCGACAACGGCCGTTACAATAAATCCGATCGCCCCGCCGCGATCGTCGTCACTTGACCGCGTGCCGAAAATTGCACCCCATTGAGCGATTTGAGCGAAAAGGGAAATAACGCCCGCCATAGACGCGGCAATCGTGGAAATCAAAATGTCGCGGTGTTTGACGTGGCTGAGTTCGTGGGCAAGAACGCCGGAAAGTTCGTTGTAATCCAAAGCCCGCATTATTCCGGTCGTCACGGCAACGGCAGAGTGTGAAGGATTTCTGCCGGTTGCAAAGGCGTTTGGAATTTCACTTTCGATAACATAAACTCGCGGCATGGGCAATTCCGCTTTTTTCGCAAGATTTTCAACCAAGTTGTAAAGTTGCGGAGCGTCGCCGGCTGAAATTTCGCGGGCGTTGTACGACTTCAAAACCATTGTATCGCTGAACCAGTAAGAGAAAAAATTCATTCCGACGGAAATTATCAGCATTATGGCCGCACCGCCTTCCCCGCCGACCGCTCCGCCGACCGCGACCATCACGCCGGTCAACAGAGCCATTAAAATCATCGTTTTAAAAATATTCATACTTATATCCTCCGTAAAAAAAAATTTTTGTATTTGCACTTTAATTTGCGACGATATTATAATTCCGATTAAGGCAAAACGTCAACCGATTGCAGGGATTTTTTGAAATCGGCAGAAAGGTAAGAGGAAAAATGATTTGCAGGTGAAAAAAATGAACGGATTTATAAATTTCAACAAGCCGCAAAATATGACAAGCCACGACGCCGTGAACATTGTCAGAAAAATTTTCGACACAAAGAAAGTCGGTCACTGCGGGACTTTGGATCCGGCGGCTGTGGGAGTTTTGCCGATCGCCGTCGGACGAGCCGCAAAATTTATCGAATATCTGACGGACTGCGACAAAACTTACCGGGCGGAAATTTTATTCGGGACGGCGACGAATACCGGGGATCTTGAAGGTAAAATGACAGAGAACATGGAAAATTTTTTTATGCCGGGCGTTGAGGAGTTGAAAGCGGCGGCGGAAAAATTTGTCGGAAAGACGGAGCAGACACCTTCCAAATATTCCGCGATAAAAATAAACGGGCGAAAAGCTTACGACCTCGCGAGAAAAAATATTGACTTTGAAATGCCGAAAAGAACGGTTGAAATTTATCGGTTTGAAATTTTGAGCGTCCGGGAAAAAATTGTCGCGGTCGAAGTCGATTGCTCAAAGGGAACGTACATCAGGACTTTGGCGGAAGATTTCGGAAAAAGTTTTGATTTGCCGGCGACGGTGAAATTTTTGCAAAGGCGGCGTTTCGGCGATTTTAAAATTGAAAATTCGGTAACGCCGGAAGATTTGAAAATCGGACGCGAAAAATTTTTTTGCCCGGTTGAAAGTTGTTTGAACAGCCTGCCGGAATTTGAATTGCCGGAACACAGAGTAAAAGCGTTTTGCAACGGACTTTCCACAACCGTCCGGCAAAAAGATTCGGGCGATTTGAGAATTTTTTCCGGCGGCAAATTTTTGGGCGTGGGAAAGATTTTTGAAGGCGAATTGCGACCGGTTAAATTGATTTAAAGGCGGGAGAAAATTATGCGATTGACGGAAGATAAAGCGTTGAAAATGTTTGAAGAAACGGATTTGCTTGAAATCGCCGGGCAGGCAAACGAAATTCGCAGAAAAAAATTCGGCAACGTCACGACTTACATAATCGACAGAAACATAAATTATACAAACATTTGCCGGAACGAATGTAAATTTTGTGCGTTCTTTCGTCGCTCCGGGCAAAAGGGAGCGTACCTTTTGACGGAGGAAGAAATTTTGCAAAAAGTCCGGGAAACCGTCGAGGCGGGCGGGACTCAAGTGATGATTCAGGGCGGCTTGCATCCGGATTTGCGGCTTGATTATTACGAAAATATGTTGAAGGCGATCAAGAAAAATTTTGATATTACAAT
>CAJOOE010000191.1 GCA_905236145.1 uncultured Selenomonadaceae bacterium | reverse complement strand
GCGGAAGACAATCAGCAGCCTCCTACGCCGCACGTTTTGCCGGCAAGGAGGCTTTTTTTAAAGCGTTGGGAACGGGAATTTTTACCGGACTGACCGACGCGGAAATTTTGAACGATCCCGCCGGCAAACCCGAAATTTTTCTGCACGGCAAGGCTTTGGAATTTGTCCGCGAAAAAAATATTTCAAAAATTTATTTGAGTTTGAGTCATTCAAACGATTACGCCGTCGCAACCTGTTTAACGGAATAAAAAATTTTTTTGAAATTTCCGGCTGTCCGGATTTTTTCTTTTAATTGAAAAATTTTCCGGCAAAGATTATAATGAAAAAAAATAATTATGGAAGAGGTAATGTATTTTGAAAATTGCAGTTGTCGGAACGGGTTACGTCGGTCTTGTCACCGGAACCTGTTTTGCGGAAATGGGAAATACTGTTTATTGCGTGGATACGAACGAAGAAAAAATTGCAGCACTCAACGAAGGAAAAATTCCGATTTACGAGCCGGGACTTGAGGGACTTGTAAAAAATAATCGAAAATTGGGACACCTCAATTTTGTCACGAGTCTTGAAGAAATTTTGGAAAAAGTCGAAATTGTCTTTATAGCCGTCGGCACTCCTCAAGGCGAGGACGGCTCCGCAGATTTGCAATATGTAAAAAAAGTCGCGGAAACGATCGGAAAAAATATCCGGCATCATCTTTACGTCGTCACAAAATCCACAGTGCCGGTCGGGACGGCGGAAACGGTCAGAAAAATTATTCAAGCGGAAATCGAACGCCGGAAACCGAATATGTCTTTGGAAGAACTTGCCGCCTGCGATTTTACTTTCGATATGGTTTCCAATCCGGAATTTTTGAAAGAAGGAAACGCCGTCGGCGATTGCCTGAAACCGGACAGAATTATCATCGGCGTTGACAGCTATGAGGTCGGCGAAGTCATGAGAGAACTTTACACGCCTTATGTCCGGAACACGGAGGCTCTGATTTTTATGGATATTGCAAGTGCGGAAATGACGAAATATGCCGCCAATGCCATGCTTGCGACAAAAATAAGTTTTATGAATGAAATGGGGAGAATTTGTGAGCTTGTCGGTGCCGATGTAAATAAAGTGCGTTTGGGTATCGGCAGCGACAAGAGAATCGGATACAGTTTCATTTATCCGGGTTGCGGTTACGGCGGCAGTTGTTTTCCGAAAGACGTGAAAGCGTTAATCGGCAAGAGTAAAGAGTTTGATTACACTCCGCAAATTTTGAACGCCGTCGAAAATGTAAACGCCGCACAAAAATTTGTTTTGCCGCAAAAAATTTTCAAGCGTTTCGGCGAGGATTTGACCGGAAAAACTTTTGCGGTCTGGGGATTGAGTTTCAAGCCGGACACGGACGACATGCGGGAGGCTCCTTCAATAACGCTGATAACCGAACTTGTAAAACACGGTGCGACGGTCAACGCTTACGATCCGAAAGCTATGGACGAGGCGAAGAATTTTTATCTGAAAGATTTTTCGGACAAAATAAATTATGTCGAGTCGAAATATGAGGCGTTGAAACGAGCGGACGCTTTGATTTTGGTGACGGAGTGGAAAGAGTTCAGACAGCCGGACTTCGCGGAAATAATTTCACTTCTGAACAATCCGGTTATTTTCGACGGTCGCAATCAATACGACAAGAAACGCCTGAAAAAATCCGGAATCGAATATCATCAAATAGGCGTTGCGGATTGACAGTATCAATGACCGGCTGCAGAGCGTCGGAGCGTCGGTAATTTCCTGACGCACTCACTGAAAGGAGGTCGATAATAATTTGACACGCTGGATATTTTTGGGCGACGAATCACGCCGGCAATTTGTTTCATGGATTTTGCGGGACACTCCGGAAAATTTGGACAATGAAAAATCAATAACCGTCAAACGCGGTCAAACGCCTTTCGAGCGGACGGAAACCGAAAAGCAGGTTGTAATCTCCACTTATTACCTGCCGCCCGGAATAGAAATTTTTTTGCCGGCTTATTCCGACGATATGAATATAAATACAGAGGCCTTCGACAAATGTGCAATTTTTGAAATGTTTCCTTTCGGCAAAGAATCGACCGAAGACCTTGCCCGACTTCTGGAAACTTCAAAGAAAAATTCGCCGATGTTGCTTTTTGTCTTGACCGACACGGTTTACAATGACGATGAAGATTCGTTGGTAGGCTTGCAGTCCTACAAAAAATTTCTGATGAAAAAAAATCGTGATGTACTCGTTGCCCGCGATGAGTCCGACGTTGCGGAAATTTTGCATTGGCACAGACCGCTTGCAACGGATTTGATAAAACAAATTCGCCGGGAGCTTGAAAATATCGACCGGAATTTTGAAAATTTTTTCGACGCTTACGACAGATTTTTAATCGAACAGAAAATAAACGGTTGCTTGAGCGATGCCTCGAAAAAAAGAATTGTTTCATTCGCGACGATAAAGGGAAAATCTCATATTTGGATGAATTACCGGGAAACGGCTTTAAAAATTCTTTTTCCCTCAAATGCCGGAGGTATGAACGGGGCGATTGAAATTTATTGCGACGCTCTTTTCCGGACGGCGGAAAAAAATACTCTCGCGTCTTTTATTTGGGACGTGGCGGCGGACAGAATAAAACTTGCCGAAAAATTGAAATTGTACTTTATAGAAAATATGCAAACGCCGAAAAAATTTCAGGGATTTTTAAATCCGGACGAATATAATTCCGAACACATTTACAATTCCCTGATTCGTCGCGGCGGCAGATTTTCCGGGATAACGGAAGATTTTTTGAACGAATACGAAAAATTTGTGAGCCGGGACGCACGGGAAATTGTGACTTCCGAACTCGATTCTCACATTCAAAAATTAAAGGAGATGGTTCAATGAACGGTGGCGAAAACGGCTACGCCGGAGCATTGTTTTTTGCGTTGGTGAGTATGGGCGCACTTCTGAAAATCGACGAAGTTTTCGGCTGGGGAATAGGAGCGGTCGGAGCGGTTTTGGCGGCGATTTGTTTGAAAAAGGCGATAAATGCGTCGGCAATGGCGGCGGAAGAAGATCATCAGCGAATAGAAATTCAATTTCAACAACTCCGCTCAAAAATCGGAGAAAGCTCTCATTCAAATTATTCTTCGACAATGGCATCACTCGGCGAGGCCTCGGAAACCGTCAGCGAAAATTTGCAGGGGATACGTTCAAGACTCGCGGAACTTGACAACCTTCCTCAAATTTCCGCTACCCTCTCCGAAATATCCGAATCGGTAAAAAATTTTGAAAATCGTTCGGAACCGGCGGCGGCGACTTTCCGGACAATTTCCGAGGCAGTACAAATGCAGGCGGAATCTTCAAAAGATATTGCCGAAAAATCCGCGAAAATCTCGGAAACCTTTGAAACTCTCTCCGCAGACGTAAAAACTTTGAAAGAAACTTGCGAAGAAAGTAAATCGACTTTGCAAACCGGCTTGAAACTTTTGCAGGTCTTCGGGCAAATTATGAAGGCTCCGGCTTTCACCGAAGATTTGAAAAATATTTGTGCGTCTGTCGATGCAATGATCGTAAAAGTTGAAATGATTGAAGATTTGCGGGACGATTTCGCTGCTCTGGCAAAAAATACCGGCGATATTGCCGCTCAAAACAAATCAATTACCGACGCGAACATAAAACTTGAGGAATCGGTTCGGGCGATTACCGAAAAAGTCGATTCCGGTTCCGCCGGCTTGAGCGAGTTTACCGGACAAATTTCCGGCGGTGCGGCGGAACTCAAAAATTCTCTGGAAAATATGCGTTCGGATATTGCAAAACTTACAAACAAACTGGACGCTTACAACGGCTTGATGAAAGCGACGATCGAACAATATTCCACGCTGACCGAGCAAGATGTCCGCGTGCTTGAAAGAATTGCGGAGAAAGTAAATGTTAAATGAAAAAATTTCGTCCTCCATGACTGCAAAGGCAACGAGGATAAAAAAAAGTCAGCGGTCGGCGATAGAAAAAATTTTGAACGACTTGGACGCAAAATTTTTGACGCAGGAGCAGATAAAATTTCGGCTGTTGAGCGGCAGGAAATCCGGAGATGTGGGAGAAACGGACATTGTCGGGCGGCTGGATTTTATAGATGCCGTCCGCGAAAATGCCCGCACCGCTCTGCAATTTGAAGATTATCGACGGGCGGTCAGATATGTTGCGGCTCTGGAATTGCTTTGCAGAAAATTTTTGTAAAGCGTTCAAAGTAAAAAATTTTTTTAAAAAATCCGGGAGGAATTTTGAAATGTCGGAAAGATTTTACGAATTGGAAGTTGCGGGTTGCAGGAGAAAACTTTTCATAATGAATATTACCGATAAAGTTGCGATTGCCGGATTTATTTTGCTCGGCGATGTCGAACTTACCGAAAATTGTGCGGCGGAATTGGCAAAAAAAATTCCTGCGGAAACCGAAATTATTTTGACTGCAGAAACAAAAGGAATACCGCTTGCCGCCTCTCTTGCCCGAATTTTGGGAATGAAAAATTATATCGTCGCCCGGAAGTCGATGAAGGCTTACATGAAAAATCCGCTCTGGGTTGACGACGAATCCATAACGACGGCGGGAAAACAAAAACTCGGATTGTCCGATTTCGACGTTGAAAAAGTTCGCGGGAAAAAAGTTTTGATTTTGGACGACGTTATAAGTACCGGCGGATCTTTGAAGGCGATGGAAAATCTTGTCGAAAAAGCCGGCGGAAAAGTTATCGGCAAGGCGGCGGTTTTGGCTGAAGGTGATGCCGCAAAGCGGACGGATATTATTTTTTTGAAAGATTTGCCGCTTTTCGACGCTCAATGAATTTTGCGGAATTTGAAAAATTTTTGTTTATCGTAAAAAGGAGTGATTTTCAAATATGTTCAAGAAAATTTTTGCGGTTGCATTTCTCGTTGCGGCTTTATTGACCGCCGGCTGTATCGGCGACCCCAACAATCCGGTCACAAATCCGGATTATAAGGAGTACAGCGGACAAAACAAAAAATTGCTGATTTACACGTCGATGAAGGAAAATTTAATCGGCGGGATTATCGAAGGTTTCAAGAAAAAATATCCGGACGTGGAAGTTGATTACAATTCCGGCGGTGCGGGAAAAATTATGGCGAAACTTTACGCCGAACGCCAGAGCGGTCAAACTCTCGCAGATATAATTTGGACGAGCGAAGTCCCGGATTTTTATCAAATGAAGAAAGACGGAATGTTGGAAATTTACAAGCCGAACGGATTTGACGAAATTATAAATCCTTTTGACGATTACGACGGCTCTTTTACCGCCGCACGTCTCGGAACTCTGGGAATTGTCGTAAATTCCGATAAAGTTGACGGCAATCCGGAATGGGAAACTTTGGCGACGGATCCGCTTTTTAAAGATTCTTTCGGTATTGCCGACCCGGCTCTCTCCGGAACTTCTTACATGAGCGTCGCTCTGCTTGAAAAACAATTCGGTTGGGATTATTTCAACCGTTTGCATGAAAACGGCACGAAAAAAGGCAAAGGATCAAGTCAGGTTATCGACGAAGTTGCGGAAGGAACTTTAAACGCCTGCTTGGGTGTCGATTACATTACAATCGGAAAAATTGCCAAAGGTGCTCATTTGAGAATAGTTTATCCGAAAGAACTTTTGATGGTTCCGAGTCCCGTCGCAATTTTGAAAGATTCTTCAAACAAAGAAGTTGCGAAAAATTTTATTGATTATCTTTTGACTGCAGAGGCTCAACAAAAAGTTGCGGAGGCGGGAACCGTTCCCGTCCGTCCCGATGTGAAAATTCCGGAAAAATATAATTTGCCGAGTCCGACGACCGCTTTCGAGTCCGGAATAAAAATCAATTACACGGATATTTTGTCACGAAAAGAAAGCACTGTCAAAAAATTCTCCGAACTGTTCAGATAAAAAATTCGGAAATTTTTTCTTGAAAATTTCTTGAAAATTTCTTGCGGAAGTCTATAATTGACAAAAACTGACGGAGGGAGAAAATTATGAGACGCGGCATATTGCTTTTGTTGATTACGTTCATATTTGTTGCAACGGCTGTTGCGGGTGTTTCTTATCCTGCGGACGCAGACAAAAAAAATGTCGCGGTTCCGATTAAAGAACTCACGGCTTATACGACTTTGCCGGCGGAAACGGTTTCCTGTCTGTCTGAGGCTTACGAAAAAGAAACTCGTGTTCGCATAAATTTCACGCCGATGTCACCCGGTGAAATTTTTCAAAAAATGCAGGACGATGCCGTATCGGATCCGACCGTTGTAAAAACCGTCGATTTTGTCTTGACGGACGAAAATATTTTGAAACGTGCGGCAAATTTGAATTTGTTTTCGGCGAATATTTCCGAAGTCAACGATTCCGTAAAAAATAATTTCAAAGACAATTCGGATCGCTGGATCGGCGTTTGGTATGATCCGGTGGTTTTTTGTGCCAACAAGGATTATTTGCGTAAAGTCCCGGAAATTCCGAATACTTGGGGAAAGTTATCTCAAACTCAAAATATCCGCGTCGGCATAACGGATTTTCTTGCCGCCGATGCCTCGGCAAATTTGATGTTCCAAATGATAGAAAATTTCGGCGACGTGAATACTTATCAAATTTTCAAAAATCTGCACCCGAAAATAATTCAGTATGCCCGCTATCTTTCAAATCCGGTCAGACAGGCGGGAATGGGCGAAGTTGACATTTCCATCGCCGTCGGCAGTGAAACAATTCGATATTTGCAAAACGATTATCCGCTGAAAATAATTTATCCGGCGGACGGTACGGCTTATATGTTGACCGGCACCGGAATCACGACGAAGGACGAGGATAAAATTCGTTTTGCGGCAAATTTTTCCGATTGGCTTTTGAGTGACGAGGCTCACCTTGCCCTGCGAAAAAACGGATTTTATTTCATTCCGACAAACCCGCAAACCATAGCTTACAAAACTTTTGCCGGAAAAAATATTTTGCTTTTCGACAACAATGCAATGTTTGACGAGAAGCAAAAGCATGAATTTTTGGACAGATGGGTTAAAGATGTTCGCCTGAATAACTGAACGACGAAAAAATTATTGGCGAAAAACTTGAGCAACCGATTCGATATGCGAAGTGAAAGGAAACATATCGACCGGTTGAATTTTTTTTGTCCTGTATCCCAAATTTTCAAGTTCGGCCAAATCCCTCGCCAAAGTCGCCGGATTGCAGGAAACGTAAATAATTTTTTCCGGCTCCATCGCCGCGAAAGTTTCCAAAACTTTTTTATCGCAACCGGCTCGCGGCGGATCCGTCACAATAACGTCGGCGTAAATTCCGGACTTGAAAAGTTTCGGTATTACCTTTATCGCGTCCCCGACAATAAATTCGGCGTTTCTTACATTGTTTTCCCGTGCATTTTTTTTCGCGTCGTTCACTGCGGAGGAAACAATTTCTATGCCGAAAACTTTTTGAGCCGCCTTTGCAAGAAAAAGGGAAATCGTCCCCGTCCCGCAGTAAGCGTCAATCACAATTTCGCCGCCGTTCAATTCCGCAAAATTCAGAGCGATTTTATACAAAACTTCCGCTTGACTTGTGTTGACTTGAAAAAATGAACGTGCGGAAATGTTAAATTTCAAATCGCCGATCTTGTCTTTAATCGTCGGCTTTCCGTACAAAATTTTCGTTTCGCGTCCCAAAATTACATTGTTGCGGTAAGTTTGAATATTTTGTTGAATACTTTTCACTTCCGGCAATTCTTCCGTCAAAGCCCGGACAAAATTTTTGCCGTTCGGAATTTTTTCCGTCGCCGTGACGAGAACGACCATAAATTCGCCGTCAAGCCCGACTCTGCCCATGACATGACGCAAAATTCCGCGACCGGTGTCCTCATTGTACGGAGTAATTTCAAATTTTTCGGCGACTTTTCGGACGGCGGCAAGAATTTTGTCGTTAATTTCATTTTGAATCAGGCAAGAATTTGTATCAATTATTTCGTGAGTGCCGGCGGCATAACAGCCGACAGAAATTCCGGTTTTCGTCTTTCCGACGGGAAATTGCATTTTGTTGCGGTAACGAAAGGGATTTTCCATGCCGAGCGTGTCAAAAATCTCAACGTCCTTCAATTTTCCGATTCTTTTAATCGCGTCCTCAACCTGCCGGCGTTTCCAAACAAGCTGAGCCGGATAGTTCAAATGTTGAAGTTGACAGCCGCCGCATTTTTCGTAAATCGGGCAAACCGGCTTTACTCTGTCCGGGCTTTCCCGCAAAATTTTTTCAAGACGACCGACGGCATAATTTTTTTTGACCGTTTCAATTTTTGCGGAAATTTTTTCGCCCGGCAATGCACCGTTTACAAAAATCGTAAAGCCTTGAAAATCTCCCACGCCTTCGCCGGAAGACCCCAAGCCGGAAATTTCAATTTCATAAATTCTGTTTTCTTCAATCGGTTTCATTTTTTGTTCAGATTGCTCCCGTCATCGAAAATTTTCTCAAAGCGGCAATTTTTTCTTCCTTCGTCGTCACGGGCTTGCCGCCGGAATCGGGAATTGTTCCGTCGATATAATCCACGATTCTTTTCAGTTCTTCGTCGTCGGAATAATTTATGCGAATCTGATTTACATTTTTTTCGGCGACGATTTCGACCGGTGCACCCAAAATTTCCGTCAACTTGTTTTCCGCCGCACTGACTCGCTCCGGCTTTTCGATTTTTTCTTTCGGCTTGAATTTTTTCGGCTCTTTCTTCTCCGGAATTTCTTCAACTTTTTCCGGCTCTTTGACTTCCGGCTTTTCTTTCTGCGGACGGAGTAAATCGGATTTTTTCAATTCGTTCACGAACGCCTCGACTTTGCGGACGGATAAATCTTCCAAAAAAATCATATCCGCCGCCTTCGACTGCAAAACCGGATCTTCAATCGCCAAAAGCGGTCTGACTTGTCCGGCGGAAAGTTGTCCGTTGGTGACATATTCCCGGACTTTCGGGGCAAGTTTCAAAAGCCGCAAAATATTTGCTATGTGCGGACGGCTGCAACCGATTTTCGCGGCAAGTGCCTCCTGCGTGTAACCGAAATCATTCATCAGCCTTTCGTAAGCCAATGCCTCCTCGATCACGTTCAAATCTTCCCGCTGAACATTTTCGATTATCGAAATTTCGCTCGTCTGTGCGTCGGTGTATTCCCGGACGATAGCCGGAATTTTTTCCAAGCCGACAATTTTTGACGCTCTGAGTCTGCGTTCTCCCGCTATCAGTTCGTAAGAATTTTCTTCAAGCCGGCGAACGATTACCGGCTGCAAAATTCCGTAAGTCTTTATTGATTCGGCAAGTTCGTTTAAAGCGTTTTCGTCAAATTCCCGACGCGGTTGATAACGATTCGGTCTTACCGATTCCGTCAAAATTTCCTGCACGACATCGCCGGGAATGTTTTTTGAAAAATCTGATTTCAACGTTCCCAGAAGTGCACCGAGTCCCTTTCCCAAGCCGCCCCGCTTATTTGCCACGTTCGATAACCTCCTTTGCAAGACTGAAATAAATTTCCGCACTTTTTGAGCCGGGAGCGTAAGCGGTTATCGGTTTGCCGAAACCGGGAGCCTCCGAAAGTCTGATACTTCGCGGAATAACGGTTTTATAAAGCAATTCGGCAAAAATATTTTTCACTTCTTCCACGACCTGCCGGCTCAAATTCGTCCGAACGTCAAACATCGTCATTACAATCCCTTCGACTTTCAAAGCGGGATTTAAATTCGACTTCACTATTTCGACGGTTTTCATCAGTTGAGAAACACCTTCCAGAGCGTAAAATTCGCATTGAATGGGAATTATGATTGAGTCGGCGGCGTTCAAAGCGTTGACAGTCAAAAGCCCCAAAGACGGCGGGCAGTCGATTATTATATAATCGAAACTTTCACGCAGGGGAGCCAACGCATTTTTCAATTTGTTTTCCCTCGCCATGGCGGTCACAAGTTCGACCTCCGCACCGGCAAGATTTATGTTTGAAGGCATAACGGTCACGCCGAAATTTGTCTGTTGAAGAACATATTTTGACTCCGTGCCGTTAATGAGTACGTCGTAAATTGTCTGTTGCAGAGCGGATTTGTTTATACCGAAACCGCTCGTCGCATTTCCCTGCGGATCGCTGTCAACGAGCAGAACCCGGCAATTCATTCCGGCAAGGGCCGCACTCAAATTTACCGAAGTCGTTGTCTTTCCCACGCCGCCTTTTTGATTCGCCAACGCAATAATTTTTGCCATTTCTTTCAACCTTTCCGTCAAGTTTTTTCCCGATTCTCCGAATCATCGCACACTTTCCGCAAGTTTATGAATCATTCTGAAACGATACATCAAGCCCGGACGACTGAGGAAAATTTTTTCCGCCAACTCTCCGACAGTACATTCCGGATTGTCAAGACGAACTTTCATCACCTGCAACAGATTTTCCTTCACGCGAATATTTTTTTCAATCAACAGGCGAATATCGGCAAGCTGTCTTTGAGCCGCATCGACCGCTTTATTAACATTCGCCGTTTCGCAATTTACTATTCTGTTTACCTGCGAACGTACTTCTTTGATGTTCCGGGCAATTTCAAATCTTTCGATCGCGTCAACGGCTCCGGTCATTCCCAGAAAATCACAGACAAAGTCCCCTTCGCGAATATACACGACAAATTCATTTCCCCGCTCGTAAACCGTCGCATTGAAATCCAGCCCGGTCAAGAGTTTCAGAATAAATTTTGCAATTTCTTCATCTTCCGCCGCAATTTCCAGCCTGTAATGACTTTCCGGACGATTGACCGTGCCGCCCGCCAAAAATGCCCCGCGAAGATAAGCGATTTTAAATTTTCCGCGTCGCGTAAAAATTCCGGGATCCGGATTGACGAAAAAATCCTTCGTTTCCGGCGTGTAAAAAATTCTGACGACGTAACGCATTGTTTTGCGAAGTCGTTTTGTCCTGACCGCCGCAATTTCGGTTCTCGCGTTCGGGAAAATTTTTTTCGT
>CAJOOE010000190.1 GCA_905236145.1 uncultured Selenomonadaceae bacterium | reverse complement strand
CCAGCCGTAAAGAGGAGCGGCAATAATGCCTGCCGTCTTAAGCTGTTCTGCTGTAAAAATCGTCACACCGGTACCGGAACGTCCCAAAGTTTCGGATAAAAGTGTGCTGAGTGAATCTGAAGACTCAACAACTACGTTGCTCTCTGAAGTTTTTACAGTAACAACAGCAAACATTTGTAAATCAAATTTATATTCGTTCAAGGAATTTCAGTCCTTTCTTAATCGAGCCGGCAGATTTTACCGACCCTTGAAAAATTATCCTTAAAAACTGTTTGTGCAAAAGAAAAAGCCCCGACCGCTACAATCATCAGCTTATTCATTTGCCAAACAATTTTACCGTTCGTCCGTTTCGCTCCACCAATTCGCAATCCGGACAATAAAAAATAACGTCCCCGAAACCGGACACCACCACACGCCCGATTTTTTAAAACGCTACCGCTTTTTCATTTTCCCGATACAAAGAGTCCCGCCAAACTTTTTGTACCCTCCCGGTTACAATTCCGCCGATTGCAACCTTCGCCGCGAATTTTACTTTACAAAAAATATTTTGTCAAGAGTTTGTGAAATTAAAATTTGATTAAGGGTTTGCCGGGCAAGCAAAAAAATTTTCATATATTTTACAAATTTCTAATGCAAAAGTAAGTTGTTTTGTGGTAAAATCCGGGAAGTAAAAAATTTTCTCGACGAACCGGGAGGTGTGAACTTTGGATTATTTGGCAGTCATATTATCGACGATTGCCGTGATTTTCGGCGGCAAAGCGTTTTTGGATTGGAGAAAGAATCGAACGCCCCGGCTCGACTTGGAAGAAGTGGAGGAAACGCGGGCACAATATCTTCAAGAAAATTTTGAGAAGGCAATGACCGATTTCAATTACCTTGAAGAGGCAAAAAAATCCGTGAACGATCGCGAACTTTCCGCTTACCTGAACGATATGCAGAAAACGGCGAAAAATCTTTTGGCGAATTTGGAACGCAATCCGGACAGAATACCGGTTGCCTCAAAATTTATCGACTATTATCAGGATCGTGCGGTTAAAATTGTCAAGCAGTACAAAGACTTGGAAGAAACTCAGCTTTCCACCGACAAAGTCCGCGAACTCAAAGGCAGAATGAAATCAATTCTCGCGTCGCTCAATGCGGCTTACTTGGAACAATTTGAAAACGTCTTGAACGACAAATTTATTTCGGCAGAGGCGGAACTCAAAGTCATGGAGCAGCATTTGGACGAAGAAGGAATCCGGCGGGAAACGATAGACATCGGACAGCTTGACGACAACGGCAACGTAAGAATTGAAACGGATTTGCTTAATCAACCGATTGAGGACGAGGACACAAGCAATTTGAAAAATATGATCGCTCCTCAACAGAAACGCCGTCACTCCGGTCAAAGTACCGAAATTCAACGGCGGCGAAATTTCCGGGACAAGCCGGCACCTTTCCCGGAAGAAGAACGCCCGGAAATTATCCGGCACAAACTCATTCAGTCGGCGTTGGCTCTGTTTCTGGGAAGTTTCGGAGCACACAAATTTTATCAGGGAAAAAGTTTTCAGGGAGTGCTTTATCTGCTGTTCTGCTGGTCATTTTTTCCCGGCTTTATAGGTTTTATCGAAGGTATCCGGTATCTGTTTATGCCGGTCGATGATTTTTACGAGCAGTATATTAAGAAAGAGTGAGAGAGCGTCAGCAATTTTCCAAAGCACTGACACACTGACGCCTTGCAAAAAGGAGGAAAAATAAAATGGCAGATATAAATCTTGAGGACTTGATGGCTCAAAAAAAAGCAGCCTCATCGCAGGAAAATTCGCTTGTCCCGGTCGAGCCGAAAATCGAATTGGAAAAAGTCACAAAGCAAGTCGAAAATTTATCGCCGGCGGAATTGCAAAAAGTTCAATCTATCAAAGACAATATAAACTTGACGGACTCGTCAACCGCCTTGACTTTCGGAGCACCGGCTCAAAAGGAGATCGCACAATTTTCCGACAGCATTTTGAACAAAGTCCGGACGAAAGATTCCGGGCAGGTCGGAGAACTTTTGACAGACTTGGTTTCAAAGGTGAAAGGTTTCGACGTTACGCAGAAAAAAAGTTTCGTCAGCAAAATTCCGATTATCGGCTCACTTGTCGATAAAGCGGAAGACATTAAACAGGGTTACGAAAAACTTTCCACACACGTCGAGCGTATTCAGTCCGGGCTGGAGAAGTCAAAAGTGCAAATGATGGAAGACATCGCAATGTTTGACACGCTTTACGAAAAAAATTTGACTTACTTCAAAGAACTTCAGCTTTACATTCGTGCCGGCGAGGAAAAACTTGACGAAATGAGAATGACGACTTTGCCGAAACTCCGTGCTCAGGCAAGCGAGTCGGGCGACCCTATGGCCGTGCAGGTTGTAAATGATTTCGAGCAGAGTGTTGACAGGTTCGAGAAAAAAATTCACGACCTCAAACTCAGCAAGACTTTGGCAATTCAGACCGCTCCGCAAATTCGCCTTATTCAAAACAATGACCGCGTTTTAATCGACAGAGTTCAATCGGCAATTTATCACACCATACCGCTCTGGAAAAATCAAATGGTTATCGCTCTGGGACTTACCCGGCAGGAAGAAGTCATAAAAATGCAACAGGCGGTAAGCGATGCGACAAATGACCTTCTCCGCAGAAATGCCGAAATGCTCAAGCAAAATTCAATCGAAACGGCGAAGGCAAACGAACGCGGAATTGTTGACATCGACACGGTCAAAAAAGTCAACGAAGATTTGATTTCGACGATTGAGGAAACCGTTCGGATTCAGCAGGAAGGCCGTCAAAAGCGGGCGGCGGCGGAGCAGGAACTTATAGCGATCGAAGGAAAATTGAAAGATACGTTGTTGAAAAATTCGCAGGGGCTCGGAAAACAATGAAAAATTT
>CAJOOE010000189.1 GCA_905236145.1 uncultured Selenomonadaceae bacterium | reverse complement strand
GGAATATGCCCGTTATCACGGTTTGAAGAAAGTTAAAACAGTCGAATGAGCCGGGAAAAAATTTCAAATTGCCGAAATTCGGATAAGGTGATAAATTATACGGTGAGATTTTCTGAAAATGAATTTCTATAAATTTTTTTTGGAGGTAATGAGGTTGGAAAAATACAATCCGCAAGAAATTGAAAGCAAATGGCAAAAAGTTTGGGACGCTCCGGACTATTACAAGACGACGGAGGACGATTCCCGCCCGAAATATTATGCATTGGAAATGTTCCCTTATCCTTCCGGAAATTTGCACATGGGACACGTCAGAAATTATTCGATCGGTGACGTTGTCGCCCGCTACAGAATGATGGCGGGATTTAACGTACTTCATCCCATGGGCTTTGACGCTTTCGGTATGCCGGCGGAAAATGCGGCTATCGCTCACGGCGTAAAACCTTCCGACTGGACTTTCTCCAACATAAAAAATATGATCTCTCAACAAAAATCAATGGGGCTTGCTTACGATTGGGACAGAGAAGTAGAAACTTGCCGGGAAGATTATTACCGGTGGACTCAATGGCTCTTTGAACTTTTTTACAAACGCGGTCTTGCTTACAAAAAAGAGGCATCGGTCAACTGGTGCGAAAAGTGCGGCACGGTTTTGGCGAATGAGCAGGTTGTTGACGGAAAATGTTGGCGTTGCGATTCGGAAGTACACAAGAAAAAATTGGCTCAATGGTTTTTCAAAATTACCGAATACGCCGACGAACTTTTGAAAGATTTGGATAAACTTCCCGGCTGGCCGGATCGCGTAAAGATTATGCAGGAAAATTGGATCGGCAGGAGTGAAGGTCTTGAATTTTCTTTCGACGTTCCGGAACTCGGCGAAAAAATTTCCGTCTATACGACCCGCCCGGACACTTCTTTCGGCGTGACTTTCCTTGCACTCGCTCCGGAACACCCGCTTGTCGAAAAAATCTGCGAAAAGAGCGACAAGGCCGCCGAAATTAAAGACTTCTGCGAAAGAGTCAAAAAGCAGTCGGAAATTGAAAGGACTTCCTCCGAATCGGTCAAAGAGGGCATTTTCACCGGACTTTACTGTATAAATCCTTTTAACGGAAACAAGGTTCAAATTTGGGTGACAAATTACGTCCTCGCGGAATACGGTACCGGTGCGGTTATGGCTGTTCCGGCTCACGATCAACGCGATTGGATGTTTGCAAAGAAATACGGCATGGATATTATTTTGACCGTTCACCCGAAAGGCGTTGATTTGAAACTTGACGAAATGAATGAGGCGTATGTCGAAAAGGAAGGCATTTTGATAAATTCCGGCAAGTTCGACGGCATGGAATTTCATGAAGGCTTAAACGCAATTATGGACGAGGCGGAAAAGCAGGGGTTCGGCAAACGCCATGTGAATTATCGTCTGCGGGATTGGCTTATTTCCCGTCAGCGTTATTGGGGTGCTCCGATTCCCGTCATTTACTGCGACAAGTGCGGCGAACAGCTTGTCCCGGAAAACGAACTGCCGGTAAGACTTCCGGAAGATGTCGAATTTAAGCAGGGGGCTTTGAGTCCTCTTTCCACAAGCAAAACTTTCAACGATTGCAAATGTCCCAAGTGCGGCGGGCATGCCCGGCGGGAAACCGACACAATGGACACGTTCATCTGCTCGTCGTGGTATTACATGAGATACGCCGACCCGCACAACGACAAAATGCCTTTCGACCGGGACAAAGTGAATTATTGGAGTCCGGTTGATCAATATATCGGCGGCATCGAACACGCGATTTTGCATTTGCTTTACTCCAGATTTTTCACGAAAGTTTTACGCGACGCAAAACTTTTGGATTACGACGAACCTTTCACAAATTTGCTTACTCAAGGCATGGTTATAAAAGACGGTGCGAAAATGAGCAAGTCACTCGGCAACGTCGTCACCCCGGAAGAAATTATTTCAAAGTACGGAGCGGACACGGCAAGACTTTTCATACTCTTCGCGGCACCCGTCGAAAGAGATTTGGATTGGAGCGACAAGGGCGTTGAAGGGTCATTCAGATTTTTGAATCGCGTTTGGCGTATTTTGGAAATTTTTGAGCCGGCAATAAATGAGGGAAAATCAAATTACGACGTTTCAAAATTGACCGACGAAGAAATTTCACTTCGCCGCAAACTTCACAAGACGATAAAAAAAGTTACCGAAGATTTGAGCGACCGGTTCGCTTTCAATACGGCGATAAGCACTTTAATGGAACTTGTAAACGAAATGCACGCTTTCCAAGACAAGCCGATAAATCCCGGTCTTGCCCGCGAAACTGCGGAAAATCTTTTGAAAATGCTTGCACCGTTCGTCCCTCATATTTCGGCGGAACTTTGGAGCAAATTTTTTGAAGGCGACGTTCATAAACAGATTTGGTCGAAATTTGATCCGGCGGCGATTGTCGAAGATGAAATTGAAATTGTCGTGCAGATTAACGGAAAACTTCGCGACAAAATCAAAGTTGCGGCAGGAATTTCAAAGCCGGAACTCGAAAAACTTGCCCCGACTCTCGATAAAGTCAAAGAACTTGCCGCAGGAAAAAATATCGTCAAAGTTATCGCGGTGCCGGGAAAATTGATAAACGTCGTCATAAAGTAAAAAAATTTTCGGAGGGTTTCTGAAATGGGAATCGACGCAAGCAAATCTTCCGCAAACTTTCCGGAAGTCGAAAACAAAACGCCGGAGCCGGAGGAAACTTTTATACCGGAAGAACCGCGTTATACTTTGGACGATATAATTTTGCCGGAGTCGGTCAAAGAGCAAATTCTTGACGCGGCGACTTATGCCGAAAATTCTTACAAAGTCTTTGAACTCTGGGGATTTAAAAAGACGCATAAATATTCAAAGAGAATCGGCGTAAATCTTTACGGCGCACCGGGTACCGGCAAAACTATGGCGGCACACGCGATAGCGGAAAAACTCGGCAAGAAAATTTTAATCGTAAATTATGCGGACATAGAGTCGAAGTACGTCGGCGAAACTCCGAAAAATATTCGCAAGGCTTTCAATGCGGCGAAGGAGTCGGGAAGTATTTTGTTTTTCGACGAGGCGGACGCGATTTTAAGCAAGCGGGTCACAAATATGACGCAGGCGGTTGACGTGAGCGTAAATCAAACCCGGTCGGTCATGCTGATGTTGATGAACGAATTTCAAGACTTCATAATTTTTGCAACGAACTTTATAGAAAATTTTGATCCTGCGTTTATGCGTCGAATTTCAATGCATATAAAATTTGTATTGCCGGACGAAGAATGTCGCCGGAAACTTTGGCAAATGTATATTCCCGCGGAACTTCCGAACAATTTGGACGCAGAGGAACTTGCAAAAAATTTTGACGGACTTTCCGGCAGCGATATTTCGACGGCAATGTTGAACGCGGCATTTAAAGCGGCACGACGCGGACTTGATTCTTTGGACAAGTCGCTCGTCTTTGAGGCTGTGGAAAATATTTTGGAGAGTCGCAATGCAAATTTGAAAGCGGAAGGCAAAAAAATGTAAGCACACCCGCTTGCAGTAAATAAAAATTTTCAAAGGAGAAGTGATTGATATGATACCTGTTTTGTTGGGATTGGGAGCCATCGTCGGCGGTTATTTGGTCGTTACGAATTGGGCGGAAATCGAAGGCTGGCTGAAAGAATTTTTGCCGAAACTTCAGGCGGCACTCAAAGAAACCGGCATTGTCGATTATGCCGCAAAACTTTTCTCGACGGTCGAAGGCAACGTCATGAAACTTATTCACAAACTTTATTACAAGGAAAACGGCAAATGGGTTGAAAAAACCACCGTCCGCGAAATTGACGAATCAGAAGTGCCGGAATGGGCAAAGGCGGGACTTTCCGCAAAAGAAACCGACGTTACCGCCCGTTACGAAAAAGAACTTGCAATGACGGTTTAAGACGGGAGGGAGTTTAAAATGGCATTGGACAAAAAATCTGTCGAACCGGTTGTCGAGAAAATCAAAGATTTTTTCAAAGACCTCTTAAAACCGAATATGACTTTGGAAAAAATCGCGGAAGTTGCGTCGCCGCGTCTTGACGAAATTATTTCCAAAAATGAGGAAAAAGGCTTGAAGTACAGTGCGGGAAAATTCAACGTGAAATGCTTGGATGACGAACACTTCGGACTTGAATTTGAAATGTATTTCAAAGATTCGGAAGGGAAATGGTACACGACCGGCAACGAGAGCGAACCGAGAAAAGCGGAGTTGCTTGATCCCAAAGTTTGGCAAACTCTCCAATCATTGAAAGTCATCACCTTCCCCATCGAAAATTCAAAGGAAGAGAAAGTCGCGGAGCCTGCAAAACTTGACGCTCCGAAAGAATAATTTTTTCCCACACAGACAAATTTTTCACTCCGTCGAATCCGTCGAATTTCGGCGGAATTTTTTTGTCGCGGTAAAGGTTTTTTAACGGTTTTTAATCTTCCCTTAATGACAATCGGAAAAAAAATATCTATAATGGCAGAAAGATTGAAGGGAAGGAGAGTTTTACCGTGAAAAAAGTTTTAAAACTTGCGGGTGTTGCGGCGATTTGCACGGCGTTTATTTTTTCGGCAAACGTTTCGGAGGCAAAAACTCCGGACGGCTTGACGATTTCCGGCGGACAAAATTTTGAGTTGCTGAAGTCCGAAAAGAAAACGAAGAAAACTCCGGAACAAATTCGAGCGGAAAAAATGCGTGAAAGTTCTTTGGGAAAACCGGATTATGAAGTACCGCCGCCCGTGCCGAAAAGAAACCCGGCACCTTCAAGATTTTAAGGTCACGAGATTATGAAAAGGTTTGCGATTTTGGCGGCGACGTTTGCGATTCTGTTCTCCTGCAATTTTGCGGAGGCGACGGAATTGCCGACAAAAAATTTTGAGGTTGAAAGGTTGGGGCGGGTCAGAGTTCCGATTCCGTGGTTTATCATCAGGCGGCAAGTTTATCCGCCGGTAAGACAACCGCCTTTCACAGCCTACCTGCCGCGACCGCGACGACCGCAAATGCCGCCGCGTTGGCGGGGGAGCAGAACGGAGAGATTCCGCCCGGTATATCCGCGAGAAGTGCGGAGAAGGTAAAATTTTT
>CAJOOE010000188.1 GCA_905236145.1 uncultured Selenomonadaceae bacterium | reverse complement strand
TTCAAGTTTTCCTTAAGTTTTTCGTATTCTTTGCTTCGTGCAAGTTTCTTGTCAGCAAGTTTTTCTTTTGCCAAGTGAAACCCTCCTTTAAATACTTCGATATTCCGCCGCCCTTCAAAATCGAATTTCGGCGACATTATTTTTTGTCGGATTACTGCGGGGGAGTGAAAAAGTCCGAATCGCAGAAAACGGCGATTTTTTACCTTACCGGGCGAAAATATTTTCTGTACGTCCGGCAGTCGTAAAAATTCGCCGCTCCGCTTTTCGATCACTGCCGTTTCTCAAGCCGAAAATCTTGCCGACTCGAAACCCCCGACATTAAATTCTTACGTTTTTGGTCACGATGTACGGATAATTTTCCGCACCTTTGAGCCAACGACGTTTCGTAACAATAACATTTTTGTCGCAGATGACATTTTCAAGACGTGCGCCGTCCTGAATATCGCAACGCTGCATAAGTATGCAATTTTCGACGACCGCATCTTTGCCGATGTTTACGCCGCGGAAAATGATACTGTTTTTGACCGTGCCGCGAATAATGCAACCGTTCGCAACGAGGGAATTTTCGACGACTGCGGTATCTTTGTACTGTACCGGAACTTCGTCTTTGACTTTCGTATAAATCGAACGCTCCTTGTCCATGAAGAGTTCTTCCCAAACTTCCGGTTTGAGAACGTCGAGATTTGCCTTGTAATAAGCATCGGTTGAGTTGATATGTGCGACGTAGCCTTTGTGTTCGTAAGCACTGATTTTGTGTTCGCCGGCGTGACGGATAAGACCGTCAAGCAGGAAGTCCTGTCCGCCGCGTTCATAAGTCGAACGGACGATATAGGCAAAGGTCGGAATCGGCATGAGATACGCACCGATAACGGCTTTTGTATCTTTCTTGACTGAGGCGGACTCCGCAAGGTCGGTAACGATGCCGTTTGTGCTGGTTTCTATTATGACGGTTTTGCCGGGCTTGTCCTCCGGGCAAACGCCGTAAATGACGGTAATATCCGCGTCGCTGTTTTTGTGGAAGTCGAGAACATTTTTAAAGTCGATATTATAAATGTAACTTCCGTTTACGAGCAGGACATATTTTTTGTCGCTGAGTTCGGCGAAATCCAAATTCGCATAAAGGTCTTTCAAATCGCCTTTACGGGAATCGTTGTCGGGAATTGCCGCCGGCAGATAAGTCAAGCCGTCGCGACGACGGGCCAGATCCCAATCTTTACCGGAACGGATATGATCGAGAACCGCACGGGAATAATCCGGGAGCATAACCCCGACGCCGGTCATTCCGGAATTGACCATATTTGAGAGAGCAAAGTCAACGACGCGATAACGTCCCGCAAAAGGCAGAGCCTCAACCGCACGAGTTGCCGCCAATTCCTTTATCAATGTATTGCTCTCTTGAAGATTTATAATCCCCACTACACTTTTCAATTCAATACACCTCCATGAAATTACTGTCGATCTGACTCAAGCCTGTACTACTTCATTTTCGGCGACGACGGAAATTTCTTCCTCGCTGCCCTGAATCTTTGCACCGCCTTTGACGACAACGTCTTGAGCCAAAATGGCATGATCTACGACCGCTCCGTCCTCAATTACCGTCATCGGGAAAATTACGGAGTCGATAACTTTTGCACCTTTGCCGACGCGAACGCCCGGGAAGATTACGGAGTGTTCGACTTCGCCGAGAATTTGAGCGCCTTCGCTGACCATGGAACGTTTTACCGTTGCATTGGGGCCTACATAGTGAGGCGGCATTGACGGGTTGGAGGAATAAATTTTCCAATCGCCGTTGAGTTCAAAAGGCGGCTGATCTTGGAGCAAGTCCATATTTGCCTGCCAAAGACTTTCGATCGTTCCGACATCTTTCCAATATCCGTCGAAAGCGTAGGAGAACATACGAAGTCCGTCGTTCAACATTTTCGGGATAATGTCTTTGCCGAAGTCGTGATGAGAGTCTTCTTTAACTCCGTCCTCTTCAAGATATTTCTTGAGAACCGGTTTCGAGAAAATATAAATACCCATCGACGCGAGATTTGATTTCGGATTTGCCGGCTTTTCCTCAAATTCGGTAATGCGTCCGGTTTCTTTGTCGGTGTTCATTATGCCGAAACGCGGAGCCTCTTCCCACGGAACTTCGAAGACGCCGATAGTAATATCAGCGTTGTTGTCCTTGTGAGCTTTGAGCATCCAAGAATAATCCATAGTGTAAATGTGGTCGCCGGAAAGAATCAGCACGTAGTCGGGGTCGGCGAGGTCGATA
>CAJOOE010000187.1 GCA_905236145.1 uncultured Selenomonadaceae bacterium | reverse complement strand
TGCCCGACGGGCATAGCACATACCTTTATGGCTGCGGAGAGTTTGGAACAGCATGCGAAAAAACGCGGCATAACAATCAAAGTCGAAACAAACGGCTCCGGCGGTGCGAAAAATGTTTTGACTGCGGCTGAAATTGCAAAGGCGGACGGAATTATCATCGCGGCAGATAAAAATGTTGCGATGTCGCGTTTCGACGGCAAACACGTTGTCATAACAAAAGTTGCGGACGGTATCAACAAGGCCGACGAACTCATTGATAAAGCTTTGAGCGGTTCCGCCCCGATTTATCACGCTACCGGCTCGGATGCGGCTGAAGGTGCGGCGGACGTTTCAAATGAAAGTATGGGTCGTCAGATTTACAAGCATTTGATGAACGGCGTTTCTCACATGCTCCCGTTCGTCGTGGGCGGCGGTGTTTTGATTGCACTTGCCTTCCTTATCGACGGTATGAGCGTTGACCTCAACAGTTTGCCGGCTGAAGAAAGAGGAAATTTCGGCTCCATTAACCCGGCGGCAAAATTCTTCATGAGCGTCGGCGGTGCGTCCTTCGGATTTATGCTCCCGGTACTCGCCGGATTTATTGCCATGTCAATCGCGGATCGTCCCGGCTTGGCGGCAGGTTTTGTCGGCGGTGCCCTTTCAAGTGCAAACGGCTCCGGCTTTTTGGGAGCACTTTTGGCAGGTTTTATTGCCGGCTGGCTCGTCAACACTTTGAAGAAAGTTTTCGGTTCCCTTCCGGCATCTTTGGAAGGTATCAAGCCTGTTTTGCTTTATCCGCTGTTCGGCGTTCTCGGTATCGGAATAATTTGTACTCTGATTATCGGGCCTCCGATCGCGGCAATTAACGGTTGGCTCGTCGATACTTTGAAGAGTATGGATCCTTCCGCGAAAATCTTTATCGGTATGTTGGTCGGCGGCATGATGGCAATTGATATGGGCGGCCCGATAAATAAAGCTGCTTATGTCACCGGTACAGGCTTGCTTGCGTCCGGCAACTATGAAGTCATGGCGGCTGTCATGGCGGGCGGCATGGTTCCCCCGCTTGCAATAGCTCTTGCGACAATGTTCTTCAAAAACAAATTTACCGAAAACGAAATTAAAGCCGGTCCGACGAATATCGTCATGGGATTCTCCTTCATTACCGAAGGTGCCATTCCGTTTGCGGCGGCAGACCCGATCCATGTTATTCCGGCTTGCGTCGTCGGTTCCGGACTTGCCGGTGCTTTGTCAATGCTTTTCGGCTGCACACTCCGTGCTCCTCACGGCGGCATTTTCGTTGTCCCAACAATCGGAAACGCGGCGATGTATCTTGTGGCAATTATTGCCGGTGCGGTAGTCGGTTGTTTCCTGCTCGGAATACTCAAAAAGAGCGTTCAAAAATAATTTGTAAATTTTGAAACTCAAATAAATTTTTCGGCGGCGGACTTCTTCAAAAAGTTCCGTCGCTTTTTTGTTGCCCGCAATTATCAAAAAGCGGAGCGAGTGAATGTATTCAAAAAGGCGTTGCAGGAAAATTTAATTGTTTCCGGAAAAAGACACACGGAAACAATTTCAAATTTGAGAGGAGAAAAAATTTTATGGTCATCATAATGAAATCCGACGCATCGCAGGAAAATATTTCCGGGGTGATAAAGGCAATATCCGATGCCGGGCTTGAAGGCAAAATAATGGAGGGATCCCAACAGAAAATTATCGGAGTTATCGGCGACAAGACAAAACTTGCGTCCGTCGCGATAGACGCTCTGCCCGGTGTCGAAAGCAGTGTCGCAATTTCCAGAAGTTACAAATTGGCGAGCAGGGAATTTCACCCCAAGTCAAGCGTTATCGACGTGGGCGGCGTGAAAATCGGCGGCGACGAACCGGTCGTAATGGCGGGACCTTGTGCCGTCGAAAGCAGGGAACAACTCTTCGAGGCGGCGGATATTGTTAAGTCCGGCGGTGCTCAATTTCTTCGCGGCGGTGCTTACAAACCGAGAACTTCCCCCTACTCTTTTCAGGGACTTGAAATTGTCGGCTTAAAATACCTCGCCGAAGCCCGCGAGCGTACCGGCTTGAAAATTGTGACGGAAGTAACCACAGTTGACGGAATTGCTCCCGTTGCCGAATATGCGGATATGTTGCAGATAGGTGCAAGGAATATGCAAAATTTCGGCTTGCTTAAAGAAGTCGGGAAGTGCGGAAAGCCGATTCTTTTAAAACGCGGACTTGCCGCAACAATCGACGAATGGCTCAACGCCGCCGAATATATAATGAATGAAGGAAATCCGGACGTTGTACTCTGCGAACGCGGCATAAGGACTTATGAAACTTACACGCGGAACACGCTGGATTTGAGTGCGGTCGCGGCAATAAAACATTTGTCGCACTTGCCGATAATCGTGGATCCGAGTCACGGGACGGGAAAATGGAGAATGGTAAAACCTATGGCATTTGCGGCGATTGCGGCAGGTGCAGACGGCTTGATGACAGAAGTCCACCCCAATCCGGCAAAGGCTCTGTCCGACGGTCCGCAGTCGCTCACGCCCGAAAATTATTTGGAATTGATGAGCGGCGTTAAAAAACTTTCAAAATTCCTGCACGACGAAAATTTGTTTTCTTACGAAGAATAAATAATTGCGGTACTCCGACGCTCCCATAAAAAAGAGGTTGATTTTTATAATGAAAAACTTTTCACGCCGAAATTTTATAAAATCGGCAAGCTTGATCCTGGCAGCGGTGACTTTTGCCCCGCTTGAAAAAATCGTTCAAGCCGCAGAATCAAATGAATTTTATATGTCGAAAATCGACGACAAAATTTTTGCAAGGATAAAGGGCAAGTCCTTCAAAGACAACTGCACTTTGCCGGTCGAAGATTTGCGGTATTTGCACCTGCTCCACAAAGATTTTAACGGCGAAACTCAAGAAGGCGAAATGATCTGTAACGCTTACATCGCCGACGATCTTCTGGATATTTTTCAAAAACTCTATGCCGCGAATTATCAGATTGAAAAAATCCGCCTTGTTGACGAATACAACGCCGACGACGAAACTTCAATGCGGGATAACAATTCTTCCTGCTTTAACTTCCGCTTTATCTCTCACACCACCAAAATTTCAAATCACGGGCTGGGGCTTGCCGTCGATATAAACACTCTTTACAATCCGTATACAAAGGTTGTTGACGGCAAAAGGATTTTGGAGCCGGCGACGGCGGGGGCGTATGTTGACAGAACGAAGGACTTTCCGCACAAGATAGATCATAATGACCTTTGTTTCAAGCTGTTCATCGAACACGGTTTCGAGTGGGGCGGCGATTGGACACGGGTGAAGGATTATCAACATTTTGAATTGCCCGACGATATTATAACGAAACTCTACCCGGACAATAAATAAAATCGGCGTTAAATTTACTCCCCTTCGGGGGAATTTTTTTGTTGAGGATATTTCAATTCTTGTAAGCTGCCGCATACATTACCGGCAGGACAAGCAAAGTCAAAATCGTTGCGACCGAAAGTCCGCCGGCTATGGCAACCGCCATCGGTCCCCAGAAAATACTTGTCATGAGCGGCAACATTCCCAAAATTGCCGCCGCCGCCGTCAGCATTATCGGGCGAAATCTCAAGACTGCCGAATCAATTATCGCGTCGTGTAAATTCTCTCCCGCCGCCAAATGCTGCTGTATCTGATCTATCAAAATTACCGAATTTCGTATTATCATTCCGGACAGGGCAATTACTCCGAGTTCCGCGACAAATCCCAAAGGTTTGCTTAAAATTATCAGTGCGAAAATTACTCCGATAATTCCGAGCGGTGCGGTCAAGAGTGTGAGGAACATTGCTTTTGCATCGTGAAGTTGAAACATCAGCAAAGTCATAATTATAAACACGACGACCGGCAACATTGCCGCAAGATGACCGGTTGACGTTCCGCTTTCTTCCAAATCTCCGCCCGGCTCAATTTTGCAACCCGGCGGCAAATTTTTTCTCAAATCTTCCGTCGCGTCAAAAATTCGTCGGGCGGTATCGTTTGCCGTTCCGGATTTTATATTTGCCTGAACCGTGATTGTCGGTTTCAAATCTCTGCGAACTATATAGCCGTTTTCCGCTCCGTAATAAATTTTTGCAACCTGTTCGAGCGGAACATATCCCGCCGCCGCCAAGTAAATCGGCAGATTTTTTATCTTCTCTATATTTTTTGTGTCGTCCGAAGTAAGACGCATAACAATGTCAATCGTCCTGTCGCCCGTGTAAAATTCGGAAATTTTCGCACCGGTAATTTCGGTGTAGAGAATATTTTTTATATCTTGACTTGTAATTCCCAAACTGCGGATTTTATCCGGATCCGCCTCAATTTTAACGACTTTCGATTTTTCGTTCCAGTTGAAATTCAAGCCGTAAGTATTGGAATCTTCGACAACTTTTTCGGCGACTTTTCCGGCAAGTTCTTGAGTTTGTTCAATGGTGTTTCCGCTGACCCGGATCATGACCGGATAATCTGCCGGCGGTCCCGTCTGAATAAATTTTATGTTGAAACGGATATTCGGAAAATTTTCCTCAAGTTCCGTCCGAATTTTTTCCGTGACGGAGTTGCGAATATCTTCCCCTTTAGCCACAATGACAAATTGAGCGTAATTGTCGCTATCGGGCGGCGGATCCACAGTCAAAACAAAACGCGGTGAAGGCATTCCGACGTAGTAAGTGTAATTTTTCAAATCTTCCTTCATGCCGTCCAGAAATTTTGCGAATTTTTCCGACTCCGCTTGAGTCGCCGCCAATGATGAACCTTCCGGAAGGCTGAAGTTAACCAAAATTTCCGGACGGAGCGACGGCGGGAAAAATTCTTCTTCGACAAAATCCGTCGCGAAAATTGACAGGGCAAAAATCGCCGCCGTTCCGGCGATAACCGCTTTTTTGTACGTCAAGAATTTTTCCAAAACACTGCGGAAGATTTTATAAAATTTGCCTGAATACGGATCTTCTTTAACCGCCGCCTCTTTGACTTTGATAATTTTTGTTCCGAAAAGCGGAGCGACGGTTACGGAAGTAATCCACGACAGCAGCAGGGCAATACTCACGACCCAAAACATATCTTTGCAAAATTCGCTTGCGACTCCCTTTGCAAAGGCAACCGGGATAAATCCGGCACAGGTTATCAGAGTGCCGGTCAACATCGGTTTTGCCGTGACTTTAAAGGCGTGACAAGCCGCATCGAATTTTGAAAAACCGCGTTCAAGCTGTACGCTCATCATCTCAACCGCAATAATCGCATCGTCCACCAAAAGACCGAGTGCAATTATCAGAGAACCGAGAGAAACTTTGTGCAGATCTATTCCTGCAAGGTACATAAAGCAAAAAGTTCCCGCCAAAACGAGAGGGATACAGCCGGCAACGACCATTCCCGTCCTTACTCCCAAACTTGCAAAACTCACCGCCAAAACTATGACGATCGCCAAAAATAAAGTTTCCACAAATTCGCCGATTGAATTTTCCACAACTTTCGGCTGATCCGAAACTTCATGAATCTCAAGTCCGGCGGGAAGGTTGCTTTGAATTTCTGCAAGTTCTCTTTTCAAATTTTCGCCGAGTTCCAAAATGTTGCCGCCGTCCTCCATAGATATTGAAATTCCGACAGCCGGCTTTCCTTCAAAAAACATTTTCGGTTCCGGCGGATTTGAAAAAGTTCTTTCAATTTCCGCAATATCTCCGAGCCTGAAAATTTTGCCGTTCGCATTTATCGGCAAATTTTTTATTTCTTCAACCTTGTCAAAAACTCCGGTGACTCTCAAATAAACATTGTTGCTTTCCGTGTCGATCATTCCGGCGGGAGTGAGTTTGTTTTGAGCGGCGAGAGTTGCGGAAATTGCGGTCGGAGAAATTCCGAGTTCGGCAAGTTTCGTCCTTTCAATCTCAATGTAAATTTTTTCCGGCTGTTCGCCGAGCAACTCAATTTTCTTTACATCGTGTACTTGCAGAAGTTCCCGCCGAATATTTTCAGCCTCTTTGCGAAGTTCTTCATAGTCGAAACCTTCGCCGGTCAAAGCGTAAATCGAGCCGTAAATTTCGTCAAAGGTATCGTTGTAATATGGCCCCAAAACTCCTTCCGGCAATCCGTTTTCAATGTCCCGGCAATAATTTCTTACATCTCGCCAAGTGGGACGAATCGCGGAATTGTCAACATCATCATTCAAGCCGAAATAAATAATCGTTTCGCCCGGTCTTGTTTCGCTCTGTATATAATCTTTTCCGGGAACGTCCTGCAATTTCTTTTCGATCTTGTCCGTAACCTGCTCCGTCATTTCTTCGGCCGTTGCACCCGGCCAATAAGCGACGATAATCATTTCGCGGATCGTAAATTTCGGATCTTCCATTCTTCCCAAAGTGAAATAGGAAAATATTCCGCCGATTGCCGCGACGATTATAAAATACCAAACCAAACTTTTATTTTTCAGTGCAACTTCGGTTAAATTTCTCAATGCCTTCTTTCTCCGATCAGACGACAGCGACGAGTTCTATTTCACAGAGTGCACCGGCGGGTAAATCTTTTACGGCTACGCAACTTCTTGCCGGCTTG
>CAJOOE010000186.1 GCA_905236145.1 uncultured Selenomonadaceae bacterium | reverse complement strand
TTTCTCACAAATAACTTATCGGATTTACTCTTTGCCCGTTTATATGGACTTCGTAGTGAACATGGGGACCGGTGCTGAAACCGGTGCTGCCCATGTAAGCTATCAGTTGACCGCGTTTTACTGCCTGCCCGCTCACAACCACGACTTGAGAGGCGTGACCGTAACGCGTCATTATTCCGTTGCCGTGATTTATGTCAACCATATTCCCGTAGCCGCCGGAGTTCCAGCCGGCATATTCAACAATTCCGTCGGCAGTCGCTATAATCGGCGTTCCCATATCGTTGGCAATATCTATTCCCGGGTGAAAATCCGTCCCGCCCCAACGCAAGCCGTAAGGCGAAGTAACCACGCCGTTTACCGGCCAAATGGAAGGATAATGAGAGTCTGCGGAAGGAGTGCCGCCGAATTTGCTTATATCAAACTCGCCGGAAGAAACTCCCGGAATATACGCACCGCCGGCAAGAATATCCCGACGTGCTTTCAATTCCTTTTGAAAATCGTCCAAACTCTCCCGCCGCAAATTTACGCCCGTTTCAATCATTGCAAGCGACTCCGTCAAATCTTCAATGGTAAGTTCTTCGATCGGGCCGCCCTGACCGCCGGAATTTTCTTCTTCCGGTTTATTTTCCGGCGGAGTCGGTGAAGGTTCTTTCGGAGGATTTAATCCGGCTTGTATGCGAAGTTCCTTTTCCGTCTGCTGTAAATTTTGCAAAGTTTCGTTCATTTCGCCGGCTTTCTTGGAGAGATTTAAAATTTGCTCCTGCCGAAGTTCTCCCGCCTTTTCGATTTCAAGAACGCTTTCGATATTCTTTTGCTTGTGAAGCGCACTGTAAACCGAATAACCGCCCGTTCCGATTAAAAGCAAACTCCCCGCGACAATCGACGCGACCGCGAATTTGAAAAGTCCCGGCGACAAATTTATTTCGCGATTTTTGCCGCCGCCCTCGATTTTTATTTTGTAACTCTCGTTTTCCATTTCAAAAACTCCTATTTGATTAAAGCCTTTTTCAAAACTTCTTCTTCTTCCGGCGTGAGTTTATAGTGCGGGGAAATTCCCTTTTCAATCGGCTTTGCGTAATTCCTCGTCACATCTCCCGCGTAAATTGCGGAAAGGACAACGCCGTTTTGATTTTCGTCCAAAAGAGCGACGCAGTAGCTTAAATCGGATCCGGTATCTTCAAACGCATTGAACCGGATAATTGCCTTGTGAATTATCGCCCGTGAGAGAACGTCTTGAATTTTTGTTATATCAATCTCGAGTGCTTTTTGTACTTCTTTAACTTTTGCGACTTCGTCAATGTGAGAGTTCAGCATTTTTTCCAAATTCCCGCCGGACACTCCCGCCATCATTTTTTTATGCCTTCGTTTCAAATTTGAGAGTTCGGAGTGTAAATTTATTATGACTCCGAAAAGAATCAAAAATATAACGCCGATTGCGATTAAGATGTAAATTTGATTTTCCGCAACAACGGCATTTAAATTTCCCATAAAAAATTTTCCTCCCGTCAAAAAAAACATTTGCGTTACAATTTTACCGCAGTTTTATTTGCCGTGCAAGTACGAAAATTTTTCTCCGGGCAAAAGGATATTTTGACCGCCGGCGGAAATATATTCCGGGAAAGGTTTAAAAAATTTTTACGCCGACCGTTTTTTTCGGCGAATATGTACGGAGGTAAACAAATTTGAGAAATAAAAAAATTTTTGCCGTCGCCCTTGCCTGTGCGGTAACTTTTGCCGGCACCGCTTTTGCGGCGGAGGATTCTTCCGGAAAATCCGCTCAACCGGTCGAAAAAAAATCTGCGGATAAAATAAACATTCCGGTTAAATATGCGGAAAACGACAAGCCGGATTTTTTGGTTGCCGGAGTAGTGAAAGATATTGCACAAAAAATTTTGCCGGTGTCGGCGGAGGCAAGGTATTTCGCTCCACACTTCGACGCAAAAGTACAATCCGACAATATTTCTTTCAACGGCGGCAGAGTCGGCTTGAAAGATCAACTCGGTTTCGGTAACGACAAGGCTCCGGAAGTCATTTTGAGATACAAGCGGACTACTTTGGACTATATCCACGTTCACGGGGCGGGAAATTCAAATTTCGGCGGTGCAAATGTTTTTAAATTCGGCGGTACTCAATTCGGCGGCGACGTTCACACGCAGAGCGATCTTCACTACCTGAAACTGAATTTTGCAAATCCGATTGTTTCCATACTCGGCACGGGTGTCGATTGGAGTTACGGCTTAACCGGGATTTATTGGAAGGGAAAAGTTCGCGGCAACGATATTTCCGGTCAAGCCGCGTCCCGGTCAAAGAGTTTCGGCGCACCGATCCCGCATTTGGGCTTGGGAGTTCATGCGGCACTTTTGCCGTCCCTCAACGCTTACGCTCAAATTTCCGGACTTCCGCTCGGCGGTTACGGTCATTTTTATGACTTTGAGGCGGGTATAAGATATTATCCGCTTGAAATTGTCGGAATAACTTTCGGCTACAGAAAAATTGACGCGACGCTGAAACGCAACGAAGATTACGGAAAAATGACAATGAGCGGCCCGTTTGCCGGTGTGAGAGTGGAATTTTGAAAAAATTCGGCCTTGCAGGAAAAATCCGTCGAAATGCAGAACATACCGAAGGTTAAAAATCAGATTTTATCGGAGGATTGCTGAGATGTTGACTATCGAAAAATTGCAGGAATACGGGGTAGATACAAAGGAAGGTTTAAATCGTTGCATGAACAACGAAGGATTTTATTTCAAAATGCTCGGAATGGGGCTTTCAAACGAATACTTTGAAACGCTCGGAAATGCACTCGATGCCGGAAAAAATGATGAGGCGTTTGAGGCGGCACACGCTTTGAAAGGCGTTCTGGGAAATTTGGCGATAACGTCGCTTTACAATCCGATTGCCGAATTGACCGAAAATTTGCGGGCAAATAAAGAAATGAATTATTCCGAAATGTATCGCCCGGTAAAAAAACTTCGTGACGAAATGCTTGCTCTCGTCTGAAAAAATTTTTGGCGGAGGAAAAAATTTATGGTTCTGCCTGTTGAAGTTGCGGGAATTATTGAAACGCTCGCTTATTTTTATATCGACAACGAAACGCAAGCCGGATTTTTGATCGATCCCGGAGCGGAGCCGGAAAGATTGCTTGAAATTATCCGGGAGAAAAATTTTGAGATCGAAAAAATTTTGCTGACGCACGGACATTTCGATCATATCGGTGCGGTGGAAAAAATTCGCGACGAGTGGAAAATTCCTGTGGCGATGCATGAGAACGGGAAAAAATATGTTTCAAATCCGGATTGGAATTTGTCCGCAAATTTCGGACTTGACATAAAAATTTCCGGCGTTGATTTTTTGCCGGACGGCTCGGAAATTGCACTCAAAAAAAATCCGGCTTTCAAAGTAAAGTTGATTGCCGCACCCGGACACACGGAGGACGGAGCAATTTATTTTTCGGAAAAAGATGAAGTTGCCTTTGTCGGCGATACGATTTTCTGCGGCAGTGTGGGAAGGACTGATTTTCCGGGCGGCGACGAAAATATTTTGAGAAACACGATAAAGACAAGAGTTTTCACTCTGCCGGACGAAACGCTTTTGCTCAGCGGTCATTCAAATCCGACGACCGTCAAAAATGAAAAGTTATACAATCCGTTCGTTTAA
>CAJOOE010000185.1 GCA_905236145.1 uncultured Selenomonadaceae bacterium | reverse complement strand
TGATGGTAATTAACGGAAAAGCTCGTCAGGCTTGCTGTGCTTTGATTGACGAACTCGAACAACCGATTCACCTTCAACCGGCAAGAACTTTTCCGGTCATTCGCGATTTGCTTATCGACCGCTCGGTTATGTTTGAAAGTCTCAAGAGAATTATGGGTTGGGTCGAATTGGACGGCTCTTGGGAAGTCAAAGACGCTCCGATTCAAAATCCGTACACCGCACAGACGGCTTACGAAATTTCGCACTGCATGACTTGCGGCTGTTGCTTGGAGGCTTGCCCGAATGTAGGCCCGCAATCCGACTTTATCGGACCGGCTCCGACCGTGCAGGCTTATCTCTTCAACCTTCACCCGCTCGGAAAATTCGACGCACCGAAACGCCTTAACGCTCTCATGGAAAAAGGCGGTATTACAAGTTGCGGCAACAGTCAGAACTGCGTGGAAGTTTGCCCGAAATCCATTAAACTCACGACTTACCTTGCACAACTCAACCGCGACGTAAACAAACAGGCGTTGAAGAACATTTTCAACAACTGAGGAAAAAATTTTGCAAAGATAAAAATTACCGGCTCCGGGAAAATTTTCCGAAGTCGGTTTTTGATTTGTTTAATTTTTTGACTTGCTTAAATTATATTGAAGTTTTAAAATATTGGCGGAACAAAAAAATTTGTAAAGTCAAATACAATAAAATTTTTTTCGGGAGGAATTTTTCAAATGATTAAACGATACACTTTGCCGGCCATGGGAAAAATCTGGTCGATCGAAAACGAATGGCGGACAATTTTGGACGTTGAACTTGCCGCCTGCGACGCTATGGCGGAACTCGGAGAAATTCCGGCTCCGGCGGCAAAAAATATTCGCGAGAAGGCAAATTTCAATATCGACAGGATTCATGAAATTGAATCGGTCACTCATCACGACATCATTGCATTTTTGACGAACGTCGCGGAATACGTCGGCGAAGATTCAAAATACGTTCACAAAGGTTTGACTTCCAGCGACGTCAAAGACACGGCAATTTGTCTTATGATGAAACAATCAGCCGAAATTATTTCGGACGACTTGAAAAAATTCCGGGAAGTTTTACGCCGTCGTGCAGTCGAATTTAAACACACGCCCTGCATCGGCAGGACTCACGGAATACACGCCGAGCCGATGACTTTCGGTCTGAAACTTGCTCTTTGGAGTGCGGAAATCGAACGCGATATTGACAGAGTGGAACACGCAAAAAAAATTGTTTCCGTCGGAAAGTTGAGCGGTGCGGTCGGCACTTACTCAAACATAAATCCGAAAATAGAAGAGCTTGTCTGCAAAAAATTGGGGCTTACTCCGGTTCCGCTTGCAACTCAAGTCATTCAAAGAGATCGCCACGCCGAATTTGTCACGACGCTTGCAATAGTTGCGGGGACTTTGGAAAAGATCGCGACGGAAGTCAGAAACTTGCAAAGAACGGATATTCGCGAGGCCGAAGAATATTTTTCACCGGGTCAAAAGGGATCTTCCGCAATGCCGCACAAACGCAATCCGATAAATTGCGAAAGAGTTTCCGGAATGGCACGGCTTGTCAGAGGAAACGCACTTGCCGCCCTTGAGGATATGACACTTTGGCACGAGCGGGACATTTCGCACAGCTCCGTCGAGCGGGTGATTTTGCCGGACGCGACCATTAACGTCGATTATTGCATAAATAAAATGACCGGTATTATCGACAAACTTTTGGTCTACCCGGAAAAAATGTTGCATGACATGGATCGCACCGGCGGCTTGATTTACAGCCAGAGAATTATGCTTGAAGTCGTCGGCAAGGGAGTTTTACGCGAGGACGCTTATAAATGGGTTCAAAGAAATGCGATGAAAAAGTGGATGGAAGGCGAGGACTTCCGGACGAATATTGAAAAGGATCCGGATATTACAAAATATTTGACGAAAGAAGAAATTGACGATTGCTTTAATCCGGAGTGGTTTTTGCGTCACGTCGATATGATTTTTGAGAGATTCGGACTTTGATTCATCGGAGAAAGGAATGTTTAAAATGAAAATTATTCACACGGATACCGCACCCGCGGCTGTCGGGCCTTACAGTCAAGCTGTCGAAGTCAACGGCATACTTTACACTTCCGGACAAATTGCAATAAATCCGGCGGCGGGAAAAATCGTTGCAACGGATATTGAAGGTCAGGCCGAACAATGCTGCAAAAATTTGGGAGAAGTTTTGAAAGCGGCGGGGACGGATTTTAAAAACGTCGTCAAGACAACCTGCTTTTTGTCGGATATTGCGGACTT
>CAJOOE010000184.1 GCA_905236145.1 uncultured Selenomonadaceae bacterium | reverse complement strand
TTAACTGTGCTTAACTGTGCTTAACCTGTGCTTAACTTGTGCTTAACTGTGCTTAACCTGTGCCTGACTGTGCTTAACTTGTGCTTAACTGTGCTTAGCGGATCGCGTTCTGACGCCGATGACGGCGATTTTTCAAAGTTAAGCACAGATAAGCACACCCCTACTACTGACACTTCTAAGATTAAAAAATAATATAACTGAAAATTGGCGGGAAAAGCACAGAAAATTCAACGAAACACATCAACCTACAAAATTACAAATAATTTCGGTAATTTCATTTGTACCGAGTGCCTTTTGATTTTTTCCGGCAATATCGGCTGTCCTGTATCCTTCGTCAAGAGTCTTATCAACAGCGTTTTCAATCGCCCTTGCCGCATCTTCCTCTTTCAAACTGTAGCGAAGGAGCATTGCCGCACTCAAAACAGTTCCAGCAGGATTTGCAATATTTTTTCCGGCAATATCGGGAGCACTGCCGTGAATCGGTTCATAAAGACTTGTAAGCTCACCGATCGACGCACTGGGCATAAGACCTATTGAACCGCCGATAACTGCCGCCTCGTCACTCAAAATATCGCCGAATAAATTTCCGGTAACTATTACGTCAAATTGTTTCGGATTTACGGCAAGTTGCATTGCACAATTGTCAACGTAAAGATGATTCAATTCGACTTCCGGATATTTTTCCGCAAGTTTTGTCACGGTACGCCGCCAAAGTCTGCTTGTCGCCAAAACATTGGCCTTGTCAACCGAAGTCAACTTTCCGCGACGAATTTTTGCCGTTTCAAATGCAAGTTTTGAAATTCTCTCGACTTCCGGCACCGAATAATTTTCCAAATCCCAAGCCCGTTCGGCTCCGTTGTGAATTTCCGACTCGCAACGATCCCCGAAATAAATTCCTCCGACCAATTCGCGGACGATAACCAAATCCGAACCGCTTACAAGTTCCGGTTTCAAAGGCGAATTGTCAACCAAAGCCGGATAAACTTTCACCGGACGCAAATTTGCATAAAGCCCCAAGCCTTTGCGAAGTCCCAAAATCGCTTTTTCCGGACGAAGTTCAGCCTTCACATTATCCCATTTGTTTCCGCCGACCGCACCGAATAAAACCGCATCGGCATTTTTGCAGGCGTTTAAAGTTTCTTCAGGCAAAGGAGTGCCGAATTTGTCGTAAGCCGTCCCGCCGGCATCTTTCGTTTCAAACTCAAGCCCGATTTTAAATTTCGCGTCAATCTTCTTCAAAACTTTTACTGCGGAATCGGTAATTTCCTTGCCTATTCCGTCGCCGGGAATCACAACAATTTTTTTCATTTCACAACCTCCAAAATCTTAATCTTCGTCACCGACAGTCAAGACAGCCATAAAAGCCTCTTGCGGCAACTCCACACTTCCGACGGCCTTCATTCTCTTTTTGCCGGCTTTCTGCTTTTCCAGAAGTTTACGCTTGCGGGAAACGTCGCCGCCGTAGCATTTTGCCAAAACATCTTTACGCCGGGCCTTGACTGTTTCGCGGGCAATAATCCTGCCGCCGATCGCCGCCTGAATCGGAATATCGAAAAGCTGTTCCGGGATAAGTCTTTTCAATTTCAAAGCGAGGACTCTGCCGACTTTCGCCGCCCGGCTCCTGTGAACTATCGAACTCAAAGCATCGACAGATTCGCCGTTCAGCAAAATATCCAGCTTGACCAAATCCGACTCGGAATAACCGGCAAGTTCATAATCCAGACTGGCATAACCCCGCGTCAAAGATTTCAGTTTGTCGAAGAAGTCGTAAATAATCTCATTAAGCGGAATTTCGTAAACTATCATGACGCGGGTCTTGTCGATATAATCCATACTTTTGTAAGTCCCGCGTTTTTCCCGGTTGAGTTCCATAACCGCTCCGATATAATCCGCCGGGACGATAACCGTAGCTTTTACAACCGGTTCCTCGACAAAATTTATTTCGGTCGTCGGCGGCAGAGCGGCGGGATTGTCAATGGTAAATTCCTCGCCGTTGGTCTTATGCACTTTGTAGACGACGGAAGGAGCGGTCGTGACAAGTTTCAAATTATATTCCCGCTCAAGTCTTTCCTGAATAACGTCCATGTGCAAAAGTCCCAAAAATCCGCAACGAAAACCGAATCCCAATGCGGCACTCGTTTCCGGCTCGTAAACAAGGGCGGCATCATTTAACTGCAATTTTTCCAGAGCCTCTTTCAAATTGTCGTAGTCCGCACTGTCCGTCGGATAAAGTCCGCAAAAAACCATAGGCACGGGAGCACGATAGCCGGCAAGGGGAGCGGCGGTTTTTTCGGAATTTGTGAC
>CAJOOE010000183.1 GCA_905236145.1 uncultured Selenomonadaceae bacterium | reverse complement strand
CAACGCCGTGCGCTCAATCCCGTTTATAATTTTGATGGTTGCAATTATTCCGCTGACAAGGTTTTTGGTCGGCAGTGCGATAGGGACGACGGCGGCAATAGTTCCGCTGGTCATTGCGTCGATTCCTTTTATAGGGCGGCAAGTGGAAACTTCACTGAAAGAAGTCCCGGAAGGTTTAATCGAGGCGGCTCTGTCAATGGGAGCGACTCCGCTGCAAATTATAAACAAAGTCCTTTTGCCGGAGGCGATGCCCGGAATAGTTTCACAGCTTACGACGGTCATAATTGCATTGGTCGGAGAGTCCGCGATGGCGGGAGCGATCGGCGGCGGCGGTCTGGGGGATTTGGCGATTCGCTACGGCTATCAAAGATTTCGCCCGGAAGTGATGATTGCGACGGTAATAATTTTAATCGTCTTGGTTCAGGCAATTCAGTTTGCCGGAAATATGATTGCCGCGAAATTAAACAAAAGATAAATTTTGCGGAAAATAAAAAGCCGCCGAAAGTCTTTGCGACTTCGACGGTTATTTTTTTCGTTCACCCCAAGAGAAGTTCTTCGACGGCTTTAAAAATTTCTTCGTGAATTTCATTCGTACTTCGCGGAGCTCCGTTATTTGAACACCGAATTACCTGCCAGCCGAAACGCCGGGAAATTTCTTTATATGCACTGTAAGATTTTTCCATGTAAATTGCGTCCGACTCATGAATATCTTCCCTTCCCCGCTCGACCCGGAGCCTTGCGGAAACTTCCGGCGGCATATCCAAAAAAATCGTCAAGTCCGGGCGGGGAAGTTGAAATTTGTTGTATTCCAAATCGTCAAGCCAAAGCAAAAATTCCGAGCGTTCGCCTTCGTTTTTCAATTTTGCGGATTGATGAGCCATATTTGACCCGACGTATCTGTCCGAAAGAATAATCCCGCCGTTTAAATAAAAATCCTGCCAATTTCTGAAACTTGCAAACCTGTCCACAGCGTAAAAAGTCGCCGCCGCATAAGCGTTTACCGCGTCCGGCGTGTAACCGAAATCACCACGCAGATACATTTTTATCAGAGCGGACGACTCCGAATCGTAATCCGGAAAACTGACCTGCATGACATCAAGTGCCAAATCGTCCAATCTGTTGAAAAGTTTTTTTGTCTGAGTGGCTTTTCCGGAACCGTCCGAGCCTTCAATTACAATCAACATAAAAATCGCACCCCTTAAGCTTTAACCTTTCTCCGTGAACAATGCTTTCATGGCCTCCGCATAAAAATTTGCGGCGTTTGTCCCGGCTGAAGAATTTAATTTCATCATCGGCATACGCAAAAGTTTTCGTACGATCATTTTTGTCATATTGTCGATAACCTTTTTGTCCTCGTCGTTCAAATCGTGCATTTTTCCGGAAAATCTGCGGACTTCCCGCTCCCGAATTTTTTCTGCCCGATCCGACAAATCAGCCATAATCGGACGGTATTTCAAATATTTGAATCGTTCGACAATGTTTTCAACGTCCTCCGCGATTATTTTTTTTGCGGATTCCGCCTCCTCCAATCTCGCCTGCTTGTGAGAATCGACGACCGTTTCCAAATCGTCTATGTTGTAAAGGGTAACGCCGGGAATTTTTCCGACTTCCGGATCAACGTCACGCGGCACCGCAATATCCGTGAAAAAAATTTCCCTTCCCGCCCGACTTTTCATCAACTCCGGAATTTGCTCCGGCTTTATAACATAATGCGGAGCACCGGTTGAAGTTATGACAATATCGACGTCAACCGCACTTTTCAACGCATTTTCCCAAGAAACCGCCTTGCCGCCGATTTTCTCCGCCATATCTTCAGCCCGGCTCAGATGATGATTTGCCACAAGAATTTTTTTTACCCCGTGCGATTTTAAATGTTGAGCGACGAGCAGAGCCATTTTCCCCGCTCCGAAAATCAGAGCGTTGCGGTTTTCCAATCCCCCCAACTTTTTCGCCGCCAATTCAACCGCCGCAGAACTTATCGAAACGGATTTTAAAGATATTCCGGTCTCCGTGCGGACACTTTTCCCGGACGCTATTGCCCGGTGAAAAAGCGTATTTAAAATGGTATGCGTCGCCCCGACAGACTTTGCAATTCTGTAAGCCTCTTTGACCTGCGACAAAATTTGACTTTCGCCCACGACCAGAGAGTCAAGGCTTGCCGAAACATTGAACAAATGCTCAATGCAATCCCGGTCCTCGTATTCGTACAGCCCGGAATCTGCCTTTGTCCCGGTCAAGTCGCCGATAAATTTTTGCAAAGACTCTTCGCAGTCGTCATCGGTCACGGCGTAAACTTCAAATCGGTTGCAGGTAGACAGGACGACCGCCTCTTCCAATCCTTCATACTCCGGCAAGTTCTCCAAAGCAAATTTTATCGCATCTTTTTCGACGGAGAATTTTTCACGAATTTCCACCGGAACCGTTTTGAAATTCAGTCCCGAAATTTTCAAGTGCATTTCCGATTATCTCCTTCAACTTTTCAACTTCTCCCTGTTTCAACATTTGCCAAATTTCTTCCTTCAAAACTTCCCGCCAAAAATTTTTTCGGGAGTCGGAATCGTGCAGAATTTCTTTTGCCTTTTCGCGGAAGTCGGAAATTGTTTTCAAGCCTTCCCCGAAATTTTCGT
>CAJOOE010000182.1 GCA_905236145.1 uncultured Selenomonadaceae bacterium | reverse complement strand
TCCGTAACCTCAAACATTTCCGCCAAGTCTTTTACGAAAACTTTTCCGTTCGCGGCGATAAGTTCCAAAATTTTTGTCTGACGTTCTTCGGGAAACATAAATCAAACTCCCTTCCGCCGAAAAAATTTCAATCGGCAAAATTATTTTATCACAATCCGGAAAACTTTCAAATATTTTGTAAATGTTGCCGGAAAGCAAAATTAAAATTCGGGCAGGAAAATTCGCCGGCTCTGCAGAAAAGTAAGGCGGTTTTCATATAATCGACAAAATTTGTTTCGGGAATTTCGGAGGATTCGATGCTTTATAATTTTTTGATGACTTTAAGCAGATTTGTAAGACTTTTGCCTTACGACGTACTTTTATTTTCAGGAAAGATTCTGGGTAACTTGTACTACCTTCTCATAAAAAAACAGCGTGAGCGGGCGGTTTCTCAAATGATGCCGGCGTTGAATGTTTCCGAAGGCGAAGCACGGCGGCTTGTCAAACTTTCGTTTATAAATTTGGCGAGAAATGTTTTGGATATTTTGTATATGCCGAATTTGAACGAAAAAAATTTGTCGAAGTACATAGAGATAGATCATTTGGAAAGAATGAGGGACGCTCTTGCCGAAGGTCACGGCGTGGTAGTTTTGACCGGACACATAGGAACATGGGAATGGCTCAGTGCTGCTTTCAGTCTGAACGGTATGCCGGTGACGGCAATCGCAAAAATGCAACCCAATGCCGAATATTCAAGAGTGCTTGACGATTTGCGGGCGACGATTCACGTCGAAATTTTCAATCGCGGAACAAATGAACTCCGGGCGGCGGGACGTGCTTTGAAGGAAGGAAAGATTTTGGGATTTTTGGCGGATCAGGACGCGGGCCCCGGCGGTGCCTTCATAAAATTTTTGGGAAAGACCGCATCGACCCCTATGGGACCGGCAGTTTTTTCACGCAGATTCAATGCTCCGGTTTTGCCGGCTTTTATTCTCCGAAAAGAGGACGGCAGGCATTTGGTGAAAATCGGCGAACCCGTACACTTTGAAGATACCGGAGATACCGACGACGATCTTTTCAACTTCACCGTCAAGATGACGAAAATTTTGGAGGACGTTATCCGGGAAAATCCGACGCAGTGGCTCTGGTTTCAAAAGCGGTGGAATACTCCGCTTGACATGAAAAAAGAGGGCAAGCATCACACCGTCAAAGTTCGCGAAAAATCAAAAGATGAACCGGAGGCGACAGAATGAATAAATCCGAGAAAATTTTAATCGGCTTGGGAATATTTTTATTCGCCTGTCTGGTGATATGGGTGATTCGCACCACTCCCGACGATCCTCCGCCGGAAGATATAATCGAACCGCCGAAAACCATGATTTACGAAAACAATGTTTTGAGCGAAGAAAGGGACGGCGTAAAAATTTGGGAGTTGCAATCCGAAAAAGCCGTTGTCGACGCAGCAACTCAAAATGCCGAGTTTGAAAACGTCAAATGTAAATTTTTTCAAGAGGACGGCAGAATTTTGGAATTGACGGCGAATACCGGGAATTACGAACAAAAGACGAAAAACATTCACGTCGAAGGGAATGTCGTTGCTCTTGACGGCGACGGGGCAAAGATGACCGGCGGCAAAGCGGATTGGATCGACAAGGAAGGAATTTTGAAATTCAACGAAGACGTGAAAATTTCAAAAGACGACATGAGAGCTTTTGCAGATTATGCGGAAAGCACGGACGGATTTAACCGATTTAAATTGAAAGGTCACGCAAGGATTTTGAAAGGCGTTAAAGAAAAAGAAGTGGAAGATAATTCCGAAAAATCGGAGGATAAAAAATGAAGTGGAAAAAATTTTTGGCGGCGATAATTTCCGCCATGGTTTTGACTTTGCCGGCGGCTGCCGAAGAAAAGGAAGAATTGCCTTCCGAACTCAACGCCGACGAGGTTGAATACGACATGGAGACCGGCGACCTTATCGCGACCGGCAATGTTCTTTTGAAACACGGCACCGGGAAGGCAACCGGCAAAAAGGCCAAGTACAACGTAAACACAAAAGCGGCATATCTTATCGGAAATGTTGTCGTCATTCGCGACGATATGAAGTTGACTTGCGACAAATTGACGAGCGACGGAAAAGTCATGCAGGCGGACGGGCGAGTTCACGGAGTTCAGACCGTTGCACCGAATGAAAAATATCCGAACGGCGACAAGAGAACTTTTACCGGTGATCACGTTGACTTTTATCCGGACGACAAAAATCATGTCATTATTCCCGCCGGCGGTCTTATCACGAGCGGCGACGGAACTTTTACTGCGGATCATATTGAAGGTTGGCTTGACGAGGAACATTACATCGGAATCGGAAATGCTCACATTGTAAGCCCTCCGCGTCAAATGGAGGCGGGCGGCAATCGAATTGATTATTTCGGCAAGGAACAAGGCAAGGCGATTTTGACCGGCAACGCTTGGGCGATCCAAGAAAATAACAAGGTCAAAGGCGAACGGCTGACGGTTTACATGGCGAAAGACAATAAGCTGAAAGTTACGCCGGCTCCTCAGCCGCGAATGACGGACGAGGCTTTTAAGTGATGAGCGGCGATTGGGGAATCGGAAAATACCGGTCGGTCGGTAAGGAGAAAATATGCACATTGAAGCGAAAAATTTGTTAAAATCATTCAAAGGGCGAACGGTTGTAAATCAAGTTTCGCTCCGAGTCGAAAAAGGCGAGATTGTCGGACTTTTGGGACCGAACGGTGCCGGAAAAACGACTTCGTTTTATATGATTGTCGGATTGGAAAAACCGGACGCCGGAGAAGTCTTTCTGTCGGATATAGAAATTTCGCACCTGCCCATGTACCGCCGTGCAGCTTTGGGAATAAGCTATCTGCCGCAGGAGGCATCAATTTTCCGGAAGTTGACGGTCGTCGAAAATATCATGGCGATTTTGGAAGCGACGAAAATGCGACCGGAAGAACGCCCGAAAAAACTTGAACAACTTTTGGACGAATTTAACATTCAACACGTCCGCGACAGAAAAGGCACCGAACTTTCCGGCGGCGAACGTCGCAGAGTGGAAATTGCCCGGTGTCTGGCACTTGAACCGCAATTCATTTTGCTGGACGAACCTTTTGCCGGAGTAGATCCTCTTGCCGTCGCCGATATTCAGGAGATTATAACTTATCTTCGCGAACGTGGAATGGGAATTTTAATCACGGATCACAACGTCCGGGAAACTCTGCACATAGTTGACAGGGCGTATATTTTGAATGAGGGAAAAATTTTGTTGGAAGGAACTGCCGAAGAAATTGCCGGCAGTCCGGTCGCCAAGAAATTTTATTTGGGCGACAATTTCACGCTGTAAAGTCAAGGAGAATCGGATTTAATGCATTTGAGAATTTTGGACAAATATATATTTCGAGAAGTGACGATGGCTTTTTTCTTCGGAATTTGTGCCTTTTCCGCAGTCTTTATCGGCTCCGGGACGCTTTTCAAAATTGCCCGTTACATTACGGATTACGGTGCGTCCGTCGCGTCGGTCATAAAAATTTTTGTCTATGGCTTGCCTGCCATAATTATGTGGACTTTTCCGATGTCCATGCTGCTGGCAACTCTTTTGACTTTCGGCAGGCTGTCGAGTTCCAGCGAAATTACCGCGATGAAATCTTGCGGAGTAAGTTTTTTCAGAATTGCCGCACCCGCTGTTATCTTGGGCGTTGTCGTCAGTTTCTGTGCGATTCTCTTTAACGAATACGTCGTCCCTTGGGCAAACACCGCCTATAACAACGTCGTTTATTATGAAATTCAAGGCAATACCGAAATGAAATCTCAAGATCACGTTATCGTCAAGGAAATTGAAGATCAAAAAATTCGGCGGCTGGTTTACGCCAGAGAGTACAGAGCGGAGGTCGAACAGCTTCAGGGCGTTACAATGCAGGAATTTAACGAGGAAGGCAGAGTCACTCACGTTGAAAATGCCGCTTTCGCCGAATGGAAAAATAATTCTTGGATTATGCACGAAGGTATGATTTACGATATTTCGGAGGACGAACATTCGCACTCCATGCGGTTTGACAAACAAATTTTGCCGGTCAAAGCAAGTCCCCGCCAAATAGTCCGGGAACAGAAAAAGCCGGAAGAATTGACGATGCAGGAATTGAAGGCTCAAATCCGGATTATGAAAACTCAATATGTCAATACCGGGAAATTGGAAACGGAACTTTATCAGCGTGTAACCGTTCCGATGGCAAGTTTGATTTTCGCTTTAATCGGCGTGCCGCTCGGAATACAGCCGACCCGAACCGGTTCGTCAATGGGCTTTGTATTCAGCGTCATAATAATTTTTGTTTATTATGCGATAATGACTTTGGCAAACGCGATAGCCCGCAGCGGTGCAATAAATCCGATGTTTGCGGTATGGATACCGAATATAATCGGTTTGATTGTCGGAGCGTTTTTGATTCGCAGAGCGTCGCAGTAAAGTTTTTTCCGGGAAGGAAGTTTTTGCATGAATTTGAAAAAATCTGCCGCCGCATTTGAGGAGGCAAAAAAATTTATGCCGGGCGGCGTAAACAGTCCGGTAAGATCGTTTTCCGGTGTTGACGCGAACCCGCCTTTCATATCTTACGGAAAGGCAGGTCATATTTTCGATATTGACGGGAATGAGTATGTTGACTTTGTCGGCTCTTGGGGACCTTTGATCTTGGGACACGCTCACCCGAAAATTGTCGCCGCCCTGCAAAAAGCCGTTGAACGCGGGACAAGTTACGGAGCACCGACCGAACTTGAAACGCGGCTTGCAAAGATAGTTCAAAAAATTTATCCGTCAATGGAAGTCATGCGTTTTGTAAATTCCGGCACCGAATCGACGATGAGTGCTCTCAGGGTTGCGAGAGGTTTTACCGGACGCGAAAAAATTATAAAATTTATCGGCTGTTATCACGGACACGCCGACAGTCTTTTGGTCAATGCCGGATCGGGAGCGGCTACTTTCGGCGTTCCTTCAAGTCCGGGAGTGACGGCGGGGACGGCGAAAGATACAATTTCCCTGCCGTACAACGACCTTGCCGCCGTCGAAGAAATTTTTCAAAAGTGCGGCGATGAAATTGCGGCGGTTATAGTGGAGCCGGTCGCCGGGAATATGGGGCTTGTTTTGCCGGAAGAAAATTTTTTGCCGGGACTTCGCCGCCTTACCGAAAAATTCGGGGCGGTTCTGATTTTTGATGAAGTGATGTGCGGTTTTCGCGTTTCTGCCGGCGGTGCTCAAGAAAAATATAAAATCAAGCCGGATTTGACTTGTCTGGGGAAAGTCGTCGGCGGCGGTCTGCCGTGTGCGGTTTACGGCGGGCGGGAAAATATTA
>CAJOOE010000181.1 GCA_905236145.1 uncultured Selenomonadaceae bacterium | reverse complement strand
TCGGCTCAAACCGATTGGAAAAAGCCGATTATTCAAAAGGAGTTTTGGAGAGATTTACACGTCGGGCGGAAACGGATCGGACACCGCCGATTCCGGATCAGAACAATGCTCCCGGCGGAAATGCTCATGTGAAAACCGTTTTAAATCCGCGAAAGGCAGATTTGTTCGTAAATCCGCATTTTGCGATATATTTTCAAGGTTATCACGCGGTGAACGAAAACGGGAATACCGTTCCTTCCTGGTACAATTATCCGGTGACGACAAAAAAAATTGTAATAAATCACTACAGCGTAAAATCTTTGGAAGAATTTAAAGTGAAGATGCAACGCGGAAATGCAGATCATTTGAAAAATTATTACGATATGCAACGATTTAAAAACAATGACTTCAACGAAGTTTTTGATGACGGCATTTTAAAATATCGCGATGCCCGTCGGGAAAAAGGAATTTCTCTTGAAACGTTCGCAAAAAGAAATCAAAGACTTCTTAAAGCACTCGCCGAAAATCTCCTGCAGACCGTCACGGGAATTTTGCCGCCGGAATTTTACAACGGCAAGACCGAAACTTTTTTGACCTGTTTTAATGTTGCCGGGTATCTCAAAAAAAATTTGCCGGACGAAAGTTGCGGAAAATTCTTTGAAGAAATTTCGTTAAAGGCTCTGTCAAACATAAACTCCTTCCACCCGGCTGACGTTTATCTTTTGATGAACGAGATGCCGAAAATTTTAAAATTGAGCTGTCCCTCAGTCGAAAAAATTCGCACAAAGATGTTGAATTTGTTCAGTCAAATGATGGACGATATGCGCCGGAGAAACGATTGGAGTAATTTCAGGAAATATGATTGGCTTTGCGAATTTCTTAAGATTTTGGAGAAATGACCATCCGATACAAACGGCAATTTAATCCGTCAAACTTTTCACCGATTCGAGAACGCCTTCAAAATTTGTTGCGATATTTTCAAAAATTGTTTTCGGACGTTCGATCAGGACAACCGGCAATTTCAAGATTTCCGCCGCCGAAATTTTTGTATCCGCTCCGCCGATTTTGCCGCTGTTTTTCATTACAATGACTTCGGCGTTTGCGTGTTTGAAAAGTTCGACATTTAAATCGGTTGAAAAAGGTCCCTGCATTGCGACAATTTGTTTCGGAGTAAGTCCCAAAATTTCACATTCCTTTAAAACTTCCGAAGTCGGCAAAATTCTGACGGTCAAATTGCACTCTTTGACCGCCGGCGAATTTACGAAAGTTTTCAAATTTCTGCTGCCGGTAGTCAGATAAATATTTTTTCCGAGTTCCGCCGATTTAATTGCGGCAGCTTCATAATCCGAAACGCGATAAACTTTTTTGTAAGAAATTTTTGTTTCTTCCCGCTCAAAACGCACGGCGGGAATTTTTATTTTTCGGCAGGCTTCAAGTACGTTTGCGGAAACATTTGCCGCATAAGGATGACTTGCATCGACAACGGCTTCAAAATTTTGTTTTTTCAAAATATCGGCAAGTTCGTTCGCATCAAGCTTTCCGACCTGAACTTTTACTTCCGGAAATTCCGCCAAAAGTTTTTCGGCATATTCGCCGACAACGGAAGCCGTCACGTCAAAATTTTGTTTAACCAAAAATCCGGCAAGGTTCCTTCCGTCTTCCGTTCCGGCAATTACAAAAATCTTTTTCATTTATAATCCTTTCATTTTTTCGATTTCTTCTTTTCGCCATTCTTTTCCGGTTCGTCAACTTTTAAGATTTTGCCGTCCTTTTCTTTTTCGGCAAGTTCCTTTTGCTTTTTGAGTTTTTCCGCAGCTTTTGGATCTATCTTTTCCAAATATTCCTGCGGAATTGATTCCGGATTTTTCTTTGTCAAAATGTAACAATTTTTGTAACTTTCTTCGGCTTTTGTCTTATCGCCGAGTTCGTCGTAAATTTCGGCAAGGAGTTTGTGAGAAATTGCAACTTTTTCGTCAATCTTCAAAGCCCGGTTTATGTCGTCAATCGCCTGTGTCGATTCTCCCCTCATTCGTCGAACATCTGCGCGATTCAAAAAATTGTACAAATTCGACGGATCTTTTTCTACGGCAAAATTTGTGTCGGCAAGTGCGCCGTCGTAATCTCCGCAAATTGCTTTTGCCCGACCGCGAATTGCAAAACATTCGGGAATATCTTTTTGATTTTCCGCCCGCATTGCGCGCTCAATCTGTTTCAAAGCCAATTCGCCTTTTCCGTAATCGTTGTAAGTGTCGGCATTTAACCTGAGTTTGTCGGCGGTCGCCGAATCTGCGGAAAGTGCCTCGGCTTTTATCTGCCGCCAAAAATATTTTCTGTCGTTTTCAAGTGCGATAAATTTTTGCCGGGAATTTTGCGCGCGTTCATTTTCGTAAGCTCTCAAAACCAACGACCGTATTCTTTCGCCGAGATTTAAAGAGAGTGCGTTTTCCCGGACTTGTCTGTAAACTTTGTCGCCGGTCAAAAAGTCCGTTCGTCCGGCGGTACCTTTCCGAAATTTCCAGCCGGCGGCGGAATCGTATTCATGAAACCCCTTCGCAAGACCTCCGGCAAAATAATAGGCGTTTTCGGCGGCATTGTTGTAAACGGAAGAAGTATTTGTCGCTGTAAAAATTTCTTCTCCGTCAATGAAAACTTTGTATTGCCTGTCAAATTTCTTGACTTCGACGTGTCCCATCGAATAATCGGTCATCATTGCGGAAAGTTTTTGTTCGCGCAAATCCGTTTCCGGGTGATCGCTGAAAGTTTGTTCGCCGGGCTTGTCATGTGCGTCAAATTCCATAAAATCCCGCGTTTCATAGCGCAAATAATAACCCATTCGAGCCATTGCCGCCGCGCCGCCGCCGGGATTAAATCCCGCACCGGTCATCAAATAAAATCCGCCGGCATCTGCCTCATATTCCGTCGGAACGCCTATACTTTTTGCAATGGAATAATCGACCATACCGCCGAGCTTATTCCAATCGACTCCTCTTTCGACGTTGATACCGATCATCATTGCGCCGATTTGTTGAGCAATGGCCTTTGCATAATTTTTGGCGGAATGTTGATCTATTCCGTGAGTCATTTCGTGAGCCAAAACTGCGGCAAGTTGATTTTCGTCACCGCGAAAAACTTTGACCAGACCGCGATTTATCGTTATGTAATTCATGGGATAACAGGCGGCGTTAAATTTTTCGGAATTGTTGACGTGCCAGATAAAGGGCAGGGAATTTACCCGGAGTTCGTAAGGGGCATTGTTCACCAGTCTTGTCATAACTTTATCGACAATTTCAATATCCCGCTTGTCTTTGTCCGTACCGTTTTCTTTTATATCCTGTCGCATTGCCGCCATTTGTGCATCGACATTGTTGCCGAGCCGGAGCATTGAGGCAAGTGCGGATTTGTAGGCGGCATAAACCCCCAAAGATTCCGCCGCAACAGCCCAAGCATCTGCCGCATAAATTTTTGTCGGAACGGAAAAAACTATAAACGCGATAAGAGCCGCAAATATTTTCGAGAAAATTTTCATTTTAATCACCCGCCGCAATTATACCGGCAACCGGATTATTTTACAAAACAAAAGAGAGAACCGGGATAAAATCTCCGACACTCTCTCAAAATCTCAAATTTTTACGCGCAAAATTACAAATCGTCTTCGTCGTCGCTGCTGTTGAGTGATTCGTAAGAAGCGGAAACGACTCCGCCTTTGCCGCCTTCGACGGCTTTTTCCATGAGCGTTTTGATGTCCGCGCTTCCGTCGTCAATCATCTGTTCCTGAATCATGGCAACGATCATGGGGAGGTTTACGCCGGTGACGATGCCGTAATTTTCGTTTTCGGCAACAAGACGACTTGCGGCATTGTAAGGACTGCCGCCCAAAAGATCATTCAAAAAGATAACGCGATCGGGATTGCCGAGTTCTTTGATTGCCGCTTTATATTTTGCGACAACGTCGTCCGGACCTTCGCCGGGAATAAGAGTTGCGGCGCGAATCCCCTTCTGTTCGCCGCAGATCATTTCGCAAGATTTTACGATTTCGGTGGAAAAAATTCCGTGTGTGCCTACAATGATACCAAACATAAAAACGCTCCTCTCATTTCAACAAACAAATCCGCACGGTCTTACACCGTCTGCCCGGAGATAATAACATATTCAAAATTTTCTTACAACGAAAATTTTTGCAAAAATCGCCGAAAACACCCCACCAATTACGTTATTTAATTTTCGACCGGGTT
>CAJOOE010000180.1 GCA_905236145.1 uncultured Selenomonadaceae bacterium | reverse complement strand
TCGGAGAATTTATCGGCAAGCACATTTTCAAGAGAATAGTAAGACTTTATAAATTCATCAAAGCCGTCAGAAATATGCTGTCGGCGTGGAAGGGACTTTGATTTCAATTAAAAATTTCGCAGGGGAGTTTTCTCGCTGACGGAGAATAGAAAAAGGCGGAAAGATTTAATTTGAAGGGAGGAATTTTAAATTGAAACTCATTATAACGGTCGTCGGCAAAGATCGCGTCGGAATCATAGCGGCGGTTACAAAAATCCTTGCCGAAAACAATGTAAATATTTTGAGCATAAATCAAAATATTTTGAACGGTTTTTTCAATATGATACTTTTTGCACAGGCCGGCGAAAGTAAAATCAAGCTGACGGAACTGCAACGGAAATTGAAAGAACAAGGCGAAGAAATCGGCGTTGAAATAAAGACTCAACATCAAGATATTTTCGACGTAATGCACAAAATTTGAACCGATTGCCGACAACAAAAAAACCCGTTTCCCCTTTTTCCGGGACGCGGGATTTTTTATTTGCAAATGTTGCGATTGCGAAAATTTTTTTATCTGCCGGCAGAAACCCCGTCCTCGACAAATTTTGCAAGGCGTTGGCTTTCCTTTTCCGCATAATCTATTTTTGCAACTTCGTCGCGGCAATCTTTCAAAGCCTTAATCGCCGAATCAATTTGCTTTATGCTGTCGAAAGTCGCGTTATCGTCAACCAATTTTTTCAAAGTTATCCTGCAACTCTTGAAAAACTTTTCACGCATGGCCTCGCGACTTTTTGAAGTCTTTTCGATATCGTCCGTCAAATTCAAAAGCTGTTCCATTGTATGAACCGCCGCAAGATAATCATATTTCATTTGTGCGGTCATCGGAACGGTTGAGCCGTTTTCCAGCGGTATCGCTCCTTTTTTCAATGCGGCGTTGAATCTTTCCTGTGTTGCCATAAAAGAACCTCCTCTTTAAGGTGATTATCTCCTGCCCTTGTTTCCGTTTGCAAAATCTCTGCCGCGATTTCCGGAACTCCGATCGCGATCTCTTTCACGACTGCCGGGACCGCCGAAACTTACCGAGCGACCGCCGTATCCGCCCGGACGACCGCCGCCGGAATTTCTGCCGCCGTCACGATTTCCTCCGCCGTAACCGCCGCCGGGACGACCGCCGCCCGAACGCGAGCCGCCGGAATTTTGCGAATCGGGATCCAAAATTGCCCGGTGACTTACATTTATTCTGCCCTTGTCGTCAACCTCAATGACTTTGACCTGCAATTTGTCGCCGACTTTAACAAAATCTTCGACATTTTCCACGCGGCGTGTCGAAAGTTGCGAAACGTGGCAGAGAGCCTCTTTACCGGTCGCAATTTCCAAAAACGCACCGATTGACAATATCCGGGTAACCGTGCCTTCGTAAACTTCTCCGACTTCGACATCGTGGACAATTTCCTCAATCATTTGAATTGCCCGGTCTATGCCGTTTACATTGGGCGAAGTGACGAAAATATTTCCGTCCTCATGAATATCAATCTCAACGCCGGTTTCTTCGATAATCTTGTTGATAACCTTGCCGCCGGTGCCGATAACTTCGCGAATCTTGTCAACGTCAATTTTCATTGTGCGGACACGCGGAGCGTAAGGCGAAAGATCCGCCGCCGGGGAGCTGATGACTTCAAGCATTTTGCCGAGAATGAAAGAGCGACCGCGTTTTGCCTGTGCCAGAGCGTCACTCAAAATTTCGCGGGAAATTCCGGCAACTTTAATATCCATTTGAATAGCGGTAACGCCTTCGGTCGTACCGGCAACTTTAAAGTCCATATCGCCGAGTGCGTCCTCCATGCCTTGAATATCAGTCAAAATCGTGTGCTTGTCCTCATCTTTTACAAGTCCCATAGCCACGCCGCTGACCGGTCTTTTAATCGGAACGCCCGCCTGCATCAAACTCAAAGTGCTGCCGCAAACGCTGCCCATTGAACTGGAGCCGTTCGATTCCAAAACTTCGGAAACAAGGCGTATCGTGTAAGGAAATTCTTCAATGGAAGGAATGACCGGGACAAGAGCACGTTCGGCAAGTGCACCGTGACCGATTTCTCTGCGACCGGGTCCCCTTGCCGGGCGAGCCTCACCGACGCTGTAGCCGGGAAAATTGTAATGGTGAATGTAATGCTTTGTATATTCCGGTTCAAGTCCGTCGATAATCTGTTCGTCGCCGATTGAGCCGAGTGTCGTAATTGTCAAAACTTGAGTTTGACCGCGTGTGAAAAGTCCGGAGCCGTGAGTACGGGCAAAGAGTCCGACTTCGCAACTTATCGGACGAACTTCTTCCAAGCCGCGACCGTCCGGACGAATTTTTTCGTGCGTTATCATCTTGCGAACGATTTCTTTCATCAAGTCGTGGAAAATTTCGCCGATTTCTTTTTCCGAATTCGGATATTCTTCAGGCGGGAATTTTTCCTTCATCGCCTCGACTGTTTCCGCTTTAACCGCGTCCGTTGCCGCCTCTCGGGCAAGTTTGTCCGGATTTCTTACCGCCGCGTTGATTTTGTCGAAAGCGTATTCGCGAACCGCCTTTTCAATTTCTTCGGTCGGGTGAAAGAGTTTCGGCTCAAATTTTTCTTTGCCGACAGCCGCCGCAATTTCATCTTGGAAGGCGACAAGTTTTTTGATTTCCTCATGACCGAATAAAATTGCCTCAAGTACGACTTCTTCCGGCAATTCTTTCATTCCGGCTTCAACCATCATTACCGCGTCGCGGGAGCCGGCAACCATCAAATCCATATCGGATTTTTCCGCCTGCTCTTTCGTCGGATTGATTATAAATTCTCCGTCAATTCTTCCCACGCGAACGCCGGCAATCGGACCGTTAAAGGGAATATCGGACACGCAAAGAGCACAGGACGCTCCGAACATTGCCGCGACTTCGGGCGGATTGTCGCCGTCGTAGCAAATTATTGTTGCAATAACTTGAACGTCGTTGCGAAAACCTTTGGGAAAAAGCGGGCGAATCGGTCTGTCAATAAGACGACTTTTCAAAATCGCGTCGTTTGAAGGACGACCTTCACGCTTGATAAAACCGCCGGGAATTTTTCCGGCAGAATACATTTTTTCTTCACAGTCAACGGTCAGCGGGAAAAAGTCAACTCCTTCACGCGGTTCAGCCGATGCAGTCACCGCCACCAAAACCGCCGTATCTCCGTAACGAACGAGAACGGAGCCGTTGGCTTGCTTTGCCATTTTGCCGTGTTCGACGATTAACTTTCTTCCGCCGAGTTCCGTTTCAAAACTCTCCATAAAATTTTTTCCTCCTCATTCTTTCAAATCACAAATCGCAACTTCGACAAAAAAAAAATACTTCCTTCAAATATAACGTGTCGTTACTCTTCCGGGGAAAAAAAATTTGATAAATCTTTTATTATGTTTTAAAATTCATAGAAAAAAATTTTTTGACAGACTCAAGAAGGGAGCAGGACGATTGCATTATAAAAGTAAATTGCCCCTTGCACTTTTGATAACTTTTTTTGTGCATTTAACAATTCTCCGGTAACCGACGCAGAAAGTTTGACGATTGATTTTAATTCCGCCGTAAGTTATGCACTGAAAAACAACCGTGCCATAGAACAATCGGAAGAGGACAGAGAATCTGCACGTTGGAATTTGTCTGCGGCAGCAAGAAATTTCGGGCCGCGATTGAGTTGGAGTTGGAATGTAAGCAGAATCGGCGGCAGATATTACAACGGATACAAGTCCGACCGTGACGCAATCAACGCGATGACGCCGGAAATGCGGGACGCATACTTAATTTACAACGGAACGAGCATGGACAATTTTCCGCCTTATTTTTACGAAAATTCCAACACGCTGACATTGTCTTTTCCGCTTTACGGCGGCGGGAGTTTGGAAGGACAAAAACGCGGAGCGGCTTACGGATTAAATTCCGCCGATATGCTTGTTGAAAATGCCGGGCAACAAGTCAAATGGCAGGTTGCACAGGCTTATTATCAAATGCTCCGGTGCAAAAACGTCATAAATGTTCGGCTTGAGGAAACAGGTCACCTTAACGAACATTTGCGAACCGTTCAAATTCAATATCAAGTCGGCACCGTCGCCATGTCCGACGTACTCGCGACAAACGTACAAATTGCAAACAGTCAACAGGCTTTGAATACGGCAAGGGGAGATTACGAGAACGCGGTCGCAACTCTGAAAAATATAATGGGGTTGCCGCCGGATACGGACATCGCGACAAAGGACGAGTTGGATTATAAGAGTTACGACAAGGACGAAAAATTTTGCCCGGAATACGCTTTTCAACATCGCCCGGACGGGAAAGCCGCACACTATTACGTCAAGCAAGCCGATGAGTCGGTGAGTTCCGCAAAGTCCGGATACCGTCCGAATGTTTCCGCAGTCATGCAGGGAACAATTATCGGCGAAAATCTTTTTGAATCAAATCATAACGGCGGGCGTGAAAGATGGTCGGCGGGCGTTCAAGTTTCATGGAATATTTTCGACAACAAAATCACTTCCGCTCAAATTCACCGGGCACAAGCCGTCCGGAGGAAAGCGGAATCTCAGGCAAGAGAACAAATTGAAACCATTCGCCCGGAAGTTCACACGGCTTACACGAATTTGAGAACGGCCGAACAAAATATAAAAGTTACTTCGGCAGCCGCCCGACAGGCTGAAGAACAATATTTTATAGCCAAAACACGCTACGAAGAAGGTGTTGATACAAACTTATTCGTTATGGACGCTCAAGAAAAATTGACGCAGGCACAGACAAATTATTTCAGTGCACTTTACTCTTACAATACGGCG
>CAJOOE010000179.1 GCA_905236145.1 uncultured Selenomonadaceae bacterium | reverse complement strand
TTGAGCCGTCGCTTATGAAAATTTCGTCGGCGGAAACTTCAAGCCCGCGTTTTTTGTAATTGTATTCGGCAATTTTTTCCCGCAGAAAAGCATAGCCCTGTTCCGGCCCGTAACCGCGAAAAGTTTCAACCGCTCCCATTTCCGCTGTCGCCTTTGTCATCGCGTCTGTGCATACTTTCGGCAGTGGACGGGTAACATCTCCGATTCCGAGCCGAATAATTTCGGCGTTCGGATTTTCACTTTGAAATTTTGCCACGCGGCGGGCAATTTCCGAAAAAAGATAATTTCCCGGCAATTTCAAATAATTTTCGTTTACATAAGCCATTAAATTTTTTCCTCCGTTTTTTTATTTTAAGGCGTTCAGGCGGACAGAATATCACTCTGACATCTTGACGCTCTTTAATTGCATTGAATTGACCATAATCAACAGGGAAAAAAGCAAAACTCCCGTGACCGAAACGAGCGGGTGAAAAGGTATCGGCGAATTTTCCAAAGTCGTCAATACAGCCGGCGGGACAAGCAATATCCACGACAGATAAGCAAGTTTTCTGTTGGTCTTTACAATATCCGCCGCCTTGACCGAAATATCGCGAATGATTAAAAATTTTTCAAGCTCGGTAATTTCAAAATCTATGTGGACTTCCGAGCCGGTTTCGTTCAAAGTTATCGAGCCGTCATTGTATAAAATCGAAACGTCTGCATTTATCAGAGCCGGCAGATCGTGAAATTCGTTTCCTATCATCGCTATATTGTGACCTTTCGCCCGCAGAATTTGAATCTCCCTTGCCTTGTCCTCCGGCGAAAGATTTGCCCGCACAATGTCCAAGCTGAAACTTTTGGCAATTTTGCCGGCGGTTTTTTTTGCGGAGGCTGTCAAAACTGCCGTCGAAAGTTTCCGGCGTTTCAAAAAGCTGATGAAGTTCCGCGATTTCTTGTTTACGTCGTCTTTGAGTGCAATTATCCCGCGTGCGACGTTTCCCAAACTCAAAAGCAAAACATGCTTGCCGTGAACGGCAAGTTGATCTGTCTTTGTCATAAGTTGAGCACTGACGGAAATATCTTGATTCGCTACCCAAGCCGGATCTCCCACGCGTAAGGGCATACGATTCACCGAAACTTCAACGCCTTTGCCGGGAAATTCTTGAAAATTCGTCGTCGGCTGAAGTCTTATTCCGCGACTTGCGGCGGTGTCGTAAATTATCCTGCCGAAAATATGTTTCGCTCCGTCCTCTGCGGCGGCGGCATATCCCAAAAGCGTGGATTGAGCCAGACCCTCCGGCACCAAATCCGTCACAAAATAATCTCCGTCCGTCAAAAATCTGTTCATCGGTACGGCGACAACATCGACTTCCGATAAATTCAGTATGGCGGCGGAGTTTTTTACGACTACATTTTCATTCTCCAAAATTCTCCGGGCAATTTTTTCAACCGGCAATTTCGTCAAAATCAGGCATATCGGAGAAAAGGCTGCAAAAATCGACAGCCCGGTGAAAAACGCCGCGTCCGTTCCCCGCGTGAAATATGTATACGCTCCGAAAATCAGCGAAGTCAGAATATCGAGCAAGAAAAATAATTTTATCCTCATCATCAGGAAAACTTCCTCCCAAAAATTTTAACGCCTTTCAATTTCTGCCGCCGGCGTGTTTTTTCCTGCAACCGGTTTTTCAAATTTTCTTCTTGTCAAATTTTAATTTAAGTCAGACCGACAAATTACCGATATATTTTGCGTAAGTACACAAGGGAAAATGTACAAAATGAAATTATCTGTCGGATGTCAATCCGGGCAAAGGGAATTTGCGGGAAAGACAAGGAACGTCATCAATACATCCGATTGAGCGGCGAAGAGCCGTTATAAGAAAGGGAGTAGTGATTTATCATGATGCGTTCATTGTTTTCCGGAGTTTCCGGTTTGAAATCTCACCAGACAAAAATGGATGTTATCGGAAATAATATTTCCAACATCAATACAGTCGGTTTTAAATCCAGCCGTGCGACTTTTGCGGATATGCTTTCTCAGACGACGGCAGGTGCGGCGGCTCCGAGTACAAACTTGGGCGGCACCAACCCCAAGCAGATCGGCTTGGGCGTTGCGGTTGCAAGTATCGATCTCATCTTCACCGACGGCTCTCCGCAGGCTACCGGCAAAAATACAGACCTTGCACTTTCCGGAAACGGCTTGTTTGTCATAAAGAGCGGCAGTAATACTTATTACACCCGCGACGGTGCATTTGAGTTTGACGGTGAGGGCAATTACGTCCTTCCGGGCAGCGGCTATCTCGTTCAAGGCTGGAATGCGGTTGACGGCGCACTCAATACAAACGCTCAACCTACAAATATAGTTGTTCCCGCAGGCAAAACCATGCCGGCGTCGGCAAGTACGCAGGTTGATTTCAGCGGCAACCTCAACGCAAGTTCGCTCACAATCACCGGCATTACTTTTACAAGCGGCGGTGCCACTGCGGATCCGGCAAAGGTCGTAAATTATGACGCTGACGGAAATATTTCCGGCGTTAATGTTGACGGCGTGAATGTAATTGCGGCAACTTTGACGATGAGCGACGGCAGCAGTCAGAAAGTTACAACCGGTTTTTATCAGGTCGGCGACAGCATGCCTTTGACTACCGTCGTGACAATTTACGACTCTGAAGGTAAAGCTCATGCCGTTACTCTGCTCCTCGACAAAGATGCGACAAACTACGATCCGAATATGAATGAGGACGCACGAGGACTTACAAACCTTCGTTATGCCAACGGCGATCCTCTCGAAAACGGCGAATATACCAACGTAACTTTCGGCGAATACAACACGGAAACAAAATCTTTTTCCGCAGTCACTTACGATACCGAAACCAACGGAATTGCAACCTCTCACACTTTGACTTACGATTCCGCAACCGGCACTTATACCGACGGCGTGCAGACCGGAATAACGGTTTCTTGGGACAATCGCTGGAGAACTTACATCTCTCCGACGGAAGGCAATCAGGGACCGGCAATCGGCTATCAGACACGGGAATCGGACGGCTCTTTGACGGACGGAACTCTCAACGCGTCCGGCAGTCATCTTGTGGTAAATAAAAATTATGCCATTACCGACGACTCCGGTACGAGCGTGAGTGCGGTTACCGCGAATTTTGTTTACAGAGGAACCGGTACCGATACAACACTTGTGGCGACAAACAAGACATATACGGACGGTGCGGCGGATCCTTATTCCGATTACACCAATACCACGACATCGGGTTCCGATACATTGACTGCTTATGTATTCAGGAGTGTTGACGAACAAGTTACCGTTACGATTACAGATGCAAGCGGAAATACCGTTAGTGGTCAAGTGACTTCGGCTACCGGAACAACATACACTCCCGGAACTTCAACGAATACCGGATTGACTTCACCCGTTCCCACAGCCGGCACGGACACATGGTCAACCACATCAACCGTACAGATCACCGATGCAAACGGAGTTTCTTATAACGTCACGACGGAAAGAAATTACACTCCGACTTTCGATAAATACACCATAGATGTGACTACGACAACGGAGGAAGAGTCAGGTACAATTTCTTATATTTACTTCAATAACGACGGATCCCTGGCCGGGAGTGCCACGAGCGGGTCATCGGTCACGCTGGTTTATTCCGACGGCAACGGTGCGGCAACCACGACTTCCGCAATAACCTTTAACGGACTTACTCAATATTCCGGCAACAGCACGGCGTTCCCGACAGCCGACGGAAATGTTGCGGGCGTTCTTCAGAGCGTCGCGGTCGATACTTCCGGAGTAATCACCGGCACTTACACGAACGGCAAACGTCGCTTTGAGGCTCAGGTTGCGGTCGCTCAGTTTACAAATGCAAGCGGCTTGACGAAAATCGGCAGCAGTCTTTACCAAGAGTCAAACAACTCCGGCACGGCGAATATTCGCACGGCGGTGGATTTGGGCTTGACGATTACGCCGTCCGCTCTCGAAATGTCGAACGTCGATTTGGCAAGCGAATTTGCGGATATGATCGTCACTCAACGCGGTTTCCAATCAAATTCCAAGATAATTACGGTCGGCGACGAAATGCTTGAAACTTTGGTCAATATGAAGAGATAATAATTCACTCGGTTGAAACATAAAGACCGGCTCGAAAAAAAATTTTTTCGGGTCGGTCAATTTTATTTTCGCGAATCCGGGTCAAGCGTCACGCTTGCCGGGTCGGTCAATCTTATTTTCGGTCATTTGCGAAGATATCTTTGAATTTCAAAGCCGGGAAAATTTTTCGTTTCCTTCAATTCAAATTCTCCGGAAAAATCCGGCATAAAAACGTCCGGATTTTTTTCAATATAAACCTGCGTCAAAAAAATTTCCGACGCGAACGGC
>CAJOOE010000178.1 GCA_905236145.1 uncultured Selenomonadaceae bacterium | reverse complement strand
TGTTATCGATAAACAAAAGAACGTCCTGACCTTGAACATCACGGAAATATTCCGCCATCGTCAAGCCGGTCAAGCCGACACGCATACGGGCTCCGGGCGGTTCATTCATCTGCCCGTAAACCAGTGCGGTCTTGTCGATAACGCCGGATTCCGTCATTTCCGACCAGAGATCGTTACCTTCGCGGGTACGTTCGCCGACGCCGGAGAAAACCGAATAGCCGCCGTGTTCCGTCGCTATGTTGTGGATAAGTTCCATAATCAAAACGGTTTTGCCGACACCCGCACCGCCGAACAATCCTATTTTACCTCCGCGTGAATACGGAGCGATCAAGTCAACAACTTTAATTCCGGTTTCCAAAATTTGGGTTGAAGTTTCCTGTTCCTCAAAACTCGGAGCCGGTCTGTGAATCGGCCAAAATTCTTTGTTTCCGACGGGTTTAGGATTATTGTCAACCGTCTGCCCGAGAACATTGAATACACGTCCCAAGCAAGCCTCGCCGACCGGAACTTTGATCGGGGAGCCGGTATCTTCGGCCTCCATTCCGCGAACAAGTCCGTCGGTGGAACTCATGGCGATACAGCGGGTGACGCTGTCGCCCAAATGTTGCATTACTTCGGCAACGAGATTTATTTCAACGTCGCCGGATTTTCCGGTTATCTTTACGGCGTTGAGAATTTCGGGCAATTCGCCTGCCGGAAATTCTATGTCAACGACCGCGCCGATTACCTGGACTACTTTTCCTTTTGTCAATTTCGTTGGTCTCCTTTCTTAAGGCGGAAAGGTGGAAAGGTGGAAAGGTGGAAAGCTTTTATTGAAGAGATTGTTTTATTTTTCTTATCAAAGTATTCAACATTTTGTTTACTTCAATGCACAAATTCAACGCATTTGCCGTATCTTCCTCCGACAAATATCCTATTTTTACGCAAATTTGCAGTTGAGTTTCCAATTCGCATTGGGAGCCGCGGGCAGTTGCAAGAAATTGAACAAATTCTTTTGCGGAATTTCTGCCTTGACCTTCGGCAATGTTTGAAGGAATCGAAACAACCGACCTTCGCATTTGATCCGAGAGTGCATAGGTCTCTTTTTTCGGCAACAGTTCAACCAACCTGTAAATTTCCACAGTTAAATCCATTGCCTTCTGCCAAACTTTAAAATCTCTGTAACTTTGCACTCCCATAAAAACTTTCCACCTTTCCACCTTGCAAACCTTTTCACCTGCAACGCTCCCGTTATTCGAGAGCGTTGGCACCGCCGACAATTTCGTTGATCTCGTTGGTAATGCCGGCTTGACGTACTTTGTTGTAATAGAGGTTGAGTTTGCGGATAAGTTCTTGAGCGTTGTCCGTCGCATTGCTCATGGCGTTCATTCTGGAACTGAGTTCGGAAGCCGCACTGTTGAGCATTGCACCGTAAATTCTTGTGGCAAGCCTGTGCGGCATAAAGTCATTTAAAATCTTGTGAATATCCGGTTCAAAAATGTATTCGTCCTTAATGTCCAAATTTTTCGCATAAGCAAAATCATCGGTGACAACGGGCAGAAGTGTAACGTCGTAAGGTTCGCAGAGTATGGCGGATTTAAATTTCGTGTAAACCATTGTAACGTCCGTAATTTCGCCGCTCATGAAACGATCGATAATCAAATTCGCAATTTCGACCGCAACGTCGTAATTCGGACGTTCACTGATTCCGTTGTAACTTTTTATGACATTGTAACCGCGATGTTTGAAATGGGTCGTCGCTTTTCTTCCGACGGTTATGAGTTCGACTCCTTCAATAAAATCGGCATCGTTGTACTCCTTCGCGACCTTCAAATTTTCGGTGGAAGGAATACCGCCGCCGGAGGAAGTCTGCCGGCTGCTTTTGAAAGAGTGAGCCGTCATCAAACCGCCGGTTGCTTTAAGCTGATTTTGACGCGGGGCCTTCTTCACGGAGATTGTGTCTTTAATCGCGTCAAAATTTTTCTTGTGATAATTTTCCTCTTCAGATTCGCTGCTGCCCTCGTTGCTGTCCTCGCCGTCATATTCAATGGTTTCATGTGCCTCTTTCAAGACGTTGCTTGAAAATGAACCGGCAAGACCTTTGTCGGCGGCAATGACGAGAAAGAGAAATTTTCCGCTGCCGAGTTCTTCGCGTTTCTTCAAATCTTCGCGTGTCATTATGAACGGGTGTTCAAATTCCATGCCCTTCATTTGAGTTACGACGCGGCGAAGAATGTCGCGGGTTTTGTAAACATAGGGTTCATTGGAAATGAGAGCGTCGCGGGCGGCATTAAACCGGGAGCGGGCAATCATGTCCATCGCATTTGTGATTTTCTGAATATTTTTTACGCTTTTTATGCGTCGGCGGACGTTTTGCAAACTTGCCATTTACGTCACCGCCTTAACCTTCAACTTTGTAAGAAACTGTTTCTTTAAATTCGGTAATTGCCGCAGAAATTTCCGCCTCAAGTGCATCGTCAAGTTTCTTTTGTTCTGCAATTTTCTTTCCGATCTCCGGGTGATTGTTGTGCATAAATTTAATGAAGTCGTTGTGGAAAGTGACAACTTTATCGACCGGAATATCTGCAAGGAAACTGTCGAGAACGGTTCCGTCGCTCTTCTTCTCTTTGCGGACGGCGGTAAAAATCATCAAGACTTGATCCTCGACGGCAAGCGGGGAATATTGAGCCTGTTTCAAAGTTTCGACCGTTCTTGCACCGCGATCCAGTTGAGCCTTCGTCGCTTTGTCCAAATCGGAGCCGAATTGAGCAAAGGCGGCCAGTTCGCGGTACTGGGCAAGGTCAAGACGCATTGTGCCGGCAACCTGTTTCATGGCTTTAATTTGAGCCGCACCGCCGACACGGGAAACCGAAAGACCGACGCTTATTGCCGGACGAATACCGGAATAGAAAGAGTCTGTTTCAAGCATGATCTGACCGTCCGTAATGGAAATTACGTTTGTCGGAATGTAAGCGGAAACGTCGCCGGCTTGAGTTTCGATAATCGGAAGGGCTGTAATTGACCCGGCTCCGAGTGCGTCACTCAATTTTGCGGCACGTTCCAAAAGGCGGCTGTGGAGATAGAAAACGTCGCCCGGATACGCCTCACGTCCCGGAGGTCTGCGGAGCAAGAGCGACATCGCACGATAAGCCGCCGCATGTTTCGTCAAATCGTCGTAAACGCAAAGACAATGACCGCCCTGACCTTTTTCATCTTTCTTATACATAAAGTATTCCGCCATTGAAACGCCGGCGTAAGGTGCAAGGTATTGGAGAGGAGCGGAGTCCGCAGCCGTCGCCGCAACGACGATCGAATATTCCATGGCACCGTGATCTTCCAAAGTCTTTACGACGCGGGCAACGGTCGATGCCTTCTGTCCGATTGCAACGTAAATGCAGATACAATTTTGCCCTTTCTGGTTGATTATCGTGTCAATGGCTATTGCCGATTTACCGATACCGCGATCGCCGATTATAAGTTCACGCTGACCGCGACCGATGGGAACGAGTGCGTCAATGGCTTTCAAACCTGTCTGCAAAGGTTCATGAACGGATTTTCTGTCCGCAATACCCGGAGCTTTAAATTCGACCGGACGGCTTTCCGTAGTTTTGATGGGACCTTTGCCGTCGATCGGACGACCGAGTGCATCGACTACGCGACCGATCATATTTTCCCCGACCGGGACTTGCATAATTCTTCCGGTACGTTTGACCGTCGCACCCTCTTTAATTTCGTTGTCGCGACCCAAAATAACCGCACCGACGTTGTCCTGCTCCAAGTTCAAGACCAAACCGAAAATATCGTCGCCGAAGTCCAAGAGTTCGCCGGACATGGCTTTGTCGAGTCCGTGAATGTGGGCGATACCGTCACCGATTTCGATAACGGTGCCGACTTCGTCAACATTCAAATCGACGTTGTAATTTTTAATTTGATCTTTGATAATGGCAGTAATTTCATCAGGATTTATCTTCATTTCTTCTACTTCACCTCAAATTGCGACCGAATCGGTCGAGAGAGAATTT